>JAOTTW010000072.1 GCA_029864235.1 Candidatus Nitrosopumilus sp. | reverse complement strand
GAAACAGAGATCGTTTTTCCAAACAATATTGTGAAAAACCTGGATTTGGGAGCCAATAATCTAAAAATATTTGCAATTTCTGAAAAGGTGTTAAAACCAGATTATTATTCAGCAAGTTTTTTGGTTACGGAAAATAATGAAAAATTACCTGAAATAAATTATGACATAATTGAATTTGATCAATACATAGCAAAAGACATAACATGGATTCTAGTATTTGGTGCAATTCTCATTGCAATAATTTTTATCATAAAGAAAAAAAATCAATTTAAGAAAACCCATAGTCTTTGAGAATTTCATCAATCTGTAATTCAGAAGTTATTTTGGAATACTCTTCTAAAAGATTTTGATTTAGTTCATAAAATGTATGACCCCATTTGAATTTGTCAAGTAATTCAAGGGCTTCCTTTTTTAAGCCAAGAATAAACAAGGTTGCAGATAATGCTTCTGCAGTTGTCAGTTTATTGAGTTTAGCATAGTTTACGGGATTACCTGCCAACAGTGGAGGTAATTTTCTTTTTAGACCATTAAATTTTTTAGAGAATGTTTTTTCTGTTAAATTCCAAGAGCAGTCAATTCCAACAACAGTATTAACCAAGTTTCTATCTTTAGGGAGTAGAGTGTGCTCTGAAAAAGGATCCAAGACCAGACTTGCACTGGTAATTTTTTTTATGCTTTTTACAAATCCAAATTTTACCAATTTTGCAGCAGTACATTTTTTTGGATCGTCCTGATAAAACATTAACACCTGAAGTTTCATGATGTAATAAATTATAGAAAGTGTATTTTGAACTTATTCTAATGTTTTGTAATTTACTTTATAGTAGAATCTAGACACTTGATCTTCTTTGAGAACATCTACATTCCAAATTGAATCAGGCAAAAATGAATCAGATGACTCTGGAAGGATATCAAATTTCTCAAGGCGGACATCTGAACCACTATATCTAACTTTAAGACTTATCCCATCAACATTAACATAGTCATAGATTTGTCCTTGTTTTCTAGTAGAATCTTTTACTAGACACTCAGTTTCAGGTCCAAGAATACAAATGCCAGATTCAGAACTAATTCTAAGATTAACACTTTGCTGATCTTCTTTAGACGTTAGCAAAGAGCCAGTAATCACTCTAGGTGCAATGTCAGTCCCATCGACTATTTTTTGCATGGTTGTGATAGATATTTGAGATTCTGTGATTCTATTTTCTCTTTCAATTATAGTAGATGGTAATTTTACAGTAATGGGTTTATCAATGACCTCAAATTTTATAGATTTTGTTTCAAAGCCAGCATCAACTGTCATCTCATAAATTCCAATACTTGAGAAAGTATCAGGTATTAAAAATTGATGTGTGAAGGAACCAGAAGGACTAGGTCTGAGCGTAGTTACTTTTCCAATATGTTTGCCACAGAAAAATGATCCACATGTGATTTCAGTGTCAGATTTCTGAATTACGCTAACATCAAACTTTTCTAGATATATCAATTTGTTTGGTTTTCCAGACAAAACAACTACATCGCCAGGATAGTATTGAGTTTTGTCAGTTGAAAGCAAGAGGGAGACAGGGTCATCAGAACCAAACAAGAAATCATTTACAACACTAAAAGCAGATTCTACTTTTTTATTCTTATACAATGCATTAACTTTGTATTCGCCCTCTGCAAATATTGTAGGAGGTAATTCAAACAAACTTTGGAATTGTCCACCTTGAGTAGGATAAACTTGAGCCTCATGAATTAGATTGTATGGGAATGTTCCATCAAGAACTCTCAAAGTAACACGTTCTGGAACCACAAGTCCTTCATTACCTTGTTCTCGTTTTATGACGTTTCCAATCACTTTTAATTTTTCACCTGCATGATAAAGAGATTTTTCTGTTGAAACATAGAGTGGAGTCAGATCTAAAGAATCATTTTCAGGATTTGAAGAAACCTTGAAGAAAATATCTTTTCCATAAGTATCAGTTGAAACATGGATTTTGTATATTCCATAATTTGTTTTTGTCACAGAACGATCATCAACAGATTTTACTGTTAACGGTTTTTCAGTAATGGGTGTTTTCCAAGTCCAAGAGAATCGTTGTTTGTCGACTAAAGCACCAGAATTAATTTGACTGCCATCAGGTTTTGTAAGAGAAATAGTTACTGAGGTATCCCCCGTTGGCGGAATTAGACCACTTAGAATCAATGTCTCACCCAATCCAAAGATTTCTTTATTTAATGAAAGAGTGGCATCGTCACTTAGTTTCAAGGGATCAACTATTTCAACTGAAATTGTTTTTGTCAAGTTAAGGTATGATGCTTTAATCAAGTAGGTACCTTCTTGAAAAACATTTTTAGCAATATGAGTCTGAACTGAGAAACTGCCTGATGTTGTAGGAACAGCTGTAAATTCATAAGATACAACTGTCCCACCACTTTGTCTTGTTTTTGCAGCGTTTGGCAGAGCAATGATTTGTAGAGGGGTGCCATCTTCATTAGATATAGAAATATTTACAGTATCAGTTTCAAAGCTTGATCGACTAGAGGGATTTTCAATGAATCCATTAATTATTAGTGTGTCACCTAAATCATAGACAGGTTTGCTTGTAGAAAGTGTCATGGGTTCTATGGTTTCAATAAATCCTTCAGGATTGGTTACAACATGAATAGTGATCGACGCAGAGCCTATTTCTTTAGAAACTGTAACTCGATAGTCACCCAATCTTAAATTATTCTCAGGTATTTTAAAAGAATATGAGAAAGAACCATCACCTTGAATTCTTGCAATATCTAGAATTTTAAAACCAGATTCGCTACCTACAGATGAACTCAAAGCGATGTTTTTTGTCTGAACTATTTGTAAATCTAGAGAATTAATCCAGACATTATTTAATCTACCAGTAATTTGTACAATGTCTCCCAATCCATAAGCTGTCCTATCAGTCCAGAGGGAAATAGGCTTGTCTTCTTTGAAATCTTGGACTACTTCAAAAGTAGTATTTGCAGATTTTCCAGAATATTCACCGATTATCTCGTACGTTCCAAAAACAGGATTTACTGTAGTCAGAAAAACACTGGTAGTAAATTTTCCATTTGTAGGATACAAATTACCATTTGAAATTATATTTCCAGCTGCATCTTTTATGTTAAATTTTAGACCCTCAAATGGAATTATTTCATCAGCAAATCCAGTAATTCTAATTGTTTGACCTGGAATGTATTGAAATTTATCAGTAACAAGACTGAGGGTTCCTTTGACAGATGCTTCTTTAACTAGAATCTCATCACCCAAAGTAAAGCTTGTTTGCGATGTTGCACCAGCATAACTTACGGATAAATTGTATGTGCCTTCATTTATTCCAAGAACACGGTTTAGAGTCATGGTTGTTTTGAAATTCAAATCTCTATCAGGATAGAGCTCGACAATTTTATTATAGTTGGGTCCAGATATTGTCAAGAGTATTTTCTCAGGTTGGAAATAAGGTGCAGTGATCACCATTTCTTTTGAAACACTGCCTGAAATGATTGCAGTTTGACCAAACAGGTAACTGGGGTTATTAGTAGATAGAGTTACAAATACTCCTTCTTTTTCTTTAGCAAATGTTTGTTTTCCATTTGTTGAACCAGCATTAGAAGTTACAAATTTCCAATCAGTATTGGAATCAGTATCATAGCCGTCATAGATTCTTTGCCAAGACAAAAAATCATTTTTTAAATCAGACAATAAAGGGGTCTTATCTATTACAATTCCATTTTCATCACGTAATTCAACAGAATCATTTGTATCAGTAAACCACACAGTTTGGTAGGAATATTTCAAGAATTTTCCCGGATCAATAAAAGTTCCAGAAGGAATAGTCATAGTTTTTTTCAAAACAGTTGTAGATGCAATCTTCCATCCACTCAAATCAATTCTGGAATTTGTGGGATTGTATAGTTCCACCCATTCAGAGATGTTTTTAGAGTCATCACCGGGGGGATTAATGTCAACCTCATTTATCACAACATTATCATATGATGATTGAGCACTTGCCGGAATAACAATAATACCTAAAAGGAGAATAGAAAGTAAGACAGGTATATACATGCTCATTGTTGTTTTCAATTATAAATCAGAAATAGCCTCATTTTAGAATGGAATTGAGGAAAAGTTGAGCTAGTTGTTAAAGTCATATATCTTAAAGTCATCAAAAAATAATTAATTTTGATTGTTTTAAGGTATTCGTATGAATCATTTATCAAGAGTCACAATTTGGGCATTTTTTATCAATTATTTGTGAACCACAATCAACACAGATTCCCTCACCCACATCTAGTTCAATTGATTTTTTCTTTTTTCCCACGTAGATGTTGATTCCAAAATACATAGTAAATACAATTAATGTAGCATAAATTGGAGCCATGAAGGGTAACAAGCCTATCATAAATAGCATTAGTCCCACTATCAGAATTATATCTCGTCGCTCAAAATTCAACGTATTAAAAGTTTGAGAGAATTCATAAAAACATGCCGGAGCTCAGAGTCATTAATTTTACTTCATCTAAGTCATCACTCTAACTCTTCCTCATTGCTCGGCAAATATAGTGAATAAGTATTTGATAATAACATAATGATTGAGTAAAGGGATCGGGAGATTTGTATGCTATTGTTAATTGGATTTGTACACATTTTTTACGTCTAGATTTTTGTAATAAATAAATTTAAAACCAAAAAACTTTTCAAATCACTCAATGTTAACTCGGATCGAACCAAAATTTAATCTCATATTTTCAAATTAACATCAATAAAACCAGATTTCCTACGAGAAGATTATGTCATAAATGCTACTCTTCAGGAATAAAAGTTACTCTTACTGAGATAATAAGAAATGAGTCGGAGTATCTGATTCCTCTTTGTGACAAGTGTAGAAACTAGTTTCCGCTCATCAAAGATCTAATATTATCTTAATGTTTTTTGTAAGTAATGCATTTACAACAAAAAATAATCGTCGTAATTTTAATTTCCATAAGCATAATGGGGATTATTGGTATTCCAATAGGCAGTCCAAAGTTTGTTACAAATGCCATTGTACTTGAATCAGTATTTATTGTCCTTGTTATTTTGTCATTATGGAGATTAAGATATACACTTGTTCCAAACATGATAATTGCAATAGTTGTAATTATTGGAAATACTGCTTCTCCAAAACATATTGAAATTATGAGTACATTTGAGCCTCTTGAAAATGCAATCGTCTTAATTGTTGGAGGATACATATTACAAGGTTTGCTTATGCTTACAAGTATGTGGATTTTCAAAGACCGAAAGCATCTAAGATGGAAGACACAATAAGGTATGAAATTTCAATAAAAAGTATTAGAAAAAAGACAGCATGAAGTTAATTTGCTTTGTTTATTTTTATAGAATTATAGTGAATGAGCTCACGGTGGTTCAGCTACTATTTTGTGGATGGTAATGAACACAGATAGATATGAAAGAATTCAACAAAAATTCTGATTTTGATTTCTATGCGGATTCATGTGTATTGAGCAATTCTGCAAATCCAATAATCAGTTTTAATTTCATGATTCTTACAAGTGGAGTTAATCAATATTTTTTCCACAATGTGGACATGTTTTTGTCATTTCAAGTTTGGCTTCAGATTTTTGAATGTCTTCGGATGACAAAGCCAAACACACATCCCATGGGCTAATAACTATGTCTTTGTAGATTACATAAGGATGCTCCATTCTGTTCATTACTGAACAGAGTCGTTCAAATGAAAGATCCTCAGTAATTACTTTGATATGATCAAAAGTGAATTTGTTAATTGGAATATCCAAAAAATTTTCAATATCTTTTTGGAATTTTGTAATTCGTGATAGTCCTTCAAGAATTGTTCTGTCACTGATAAACTGGTTAGAATTTCCTAATAGGAGTTTTCGTGTTTTATTATCAAACATCAAATCAAGTATATCCCTTAATGGTTCATCGCCTTGAAATGTAATAATCTTCTTTTTTGGCATTGATGATATTGAGAGATCTGTTTTGTATTTTCTTCCTACCTCTAACATTTTTCTTGCAGAAATTGGTGAATAACTTCCTGATTTGTTTTGAATTACAGCAAATGCTCTTCTACTATTTTTCCAAGTATCCATCAGATCTTTGAATTTTGTTTGTTTGTTAACTTCTGGAACTTCTTTGAACATAATTTCGTGCGTTTTATGTTGATATTGAGAATTACGAGTAGGGTTTTTGCGAAGATGTTCTAGAAGATCATATCCGCCTACAATTCCTATGGGTTTACCATTGTCTTGAACTACAAGTGCATCAATTGCTGATTCCAAGTATTGAGCGCACATTTCTGTAGCAACCCAAATCTCTCTTTCTTTATCAACAAAGACACATTCTATATCAGTTAATGTTTCTGGAAAGATTTCTTCTAATGTTAATTCTGAAAGCGCATATTTGTTCACAGATTCCATTATTACTCGTTATTATTATGTGATTTTATATTTTACTAGACTTTTGAATGATTTGGTAATAGATTAAAACAAGAACTGGTGATTTCAGCAAAACTAGCAAAATTAGATAGTCACTTAATTCCATTTCAATTGATCTACTCAAAACTTTTAGAAAAATTTCTCCTTCTATATTCTGGTGTCTTGTTAGCCTCTAGATGGAAAAGAATGATTTCTTTACCATACATGTTGGGAGAGGCACCAACTTCTTTGACATTTAGGATCCATCCAGCATTATATTTATTTTAAAAAATTACGAATTAATTCAAATACTTGTTCAGGTTTTTCGGTAAATGGTGCATGTCCTGCGTCTTGAATTATCTCAACATGTGAATTAGAAATAGACTCCTTGAAAAGGTCAGAATGTTCAACAGGGATCACCTTGTCCTCATTTCCCCAAATAATCAAGGTTGGAATACCGTCTATCAGTTTTAACCTTTCACGTTCTAGCTGAGTGTTGGTACTGTTTTCAAGAGTTGACTTGAATGCATATTTTGCATTCGGTAAATTTATTCTTTTGATAAAACTTTCAACTAGTTTTAACGGGATTTTTGTACTATCAGTAACCATCTGTTCAAAGATATTTCTTACTTTATCAGTTGTAGGATTCATAGCCACACTCAAATATTCTTCCAACAAGGCTGTTGGTTTTTCTAACATTCCAGAGGAATCTATCAAGACCAATCTTTCTACCTGAATTTTGTGTAGTATTGTTACTTCTGCTGCAATATAACCTCCCAAGGAATGACCTACAATACTTGTCTTGCCATCATTGATTGCAAGCAAGTTCATAAAATCTATGACAATATCACTGAAATTTTCAATTGTGTAATCCATTGATGCAGGCTTGTCACTTTCGCCAAAACCTGGTAGATCAAGAGATATGGTATGAAAGTTTGCCGATAAAGATTTAGGAATGCCAACCCATCTATCGGCTGAAGAACCAAGACCATGGATGAATAAAATATGCTTGTCATTTCCTTTTCCAGATTCAAGGTATCTTATCTTT
>JAOTTW010000071.1 GCA_029864235.1 Candidatus Nitrosopumilus sp. | reverse complement strand
TATAGTTAGTAATCATTGGATCTGTCACCAAGATACTGCCGGTGGTTTTTGGTCTTAAGATCCAAATATCATTAACTAAAAATATTCTCAGAATCTAAATTTTTTTGTATAATTTTGGTTGAAAAATCTCAAGTTAGAATATTTTTGACCAGACTATGACCAATTTTCGATAAAATGAAATATCTAATGTTCTCTAAATTTCTGTTTTGATGGCAGAATCAAGTGCACCATATACCCACTGCATGACAGAACATGCATCTGAAGTTAGTTGTTCTTGTTCATGCCATAAATATGAAAAATAGTTGATTAAAAGACTCTAGAGGGAATAGACATTTTTCAGTAAGGATTTTGTTTTTTATAAATATTAATTTAAAATTGCAGTTGAGAATAATAATTCTAAACAATAAAAAACGAGCTTTTAAAATTTCTAAAATAAGAATACCTATTTGGGTATTTTCCAAGCATTATAAGATTTTAGCAATCCCTTAATCGCATAATTGAATTGAATCGAATTACAGTCTCGTATTTGAAGTATTTTTCTAATCTCCCGTTTCCTTAGATTTGTCTCCACCTCAATTCTGTGTTTTGCACAATACAATCCAGATTCTTGACAGGCATGACAATGAAGATACTTGGAATAATCCATGTTTTGTGACCAAAAAGCATCAGTTATAGACATATCGAATGATTCATTCATTAGGATTATCAAATTAGTAGATTATCGATTAAACATGTGATTAGGACTTTTTTTATTTAGTTCATAATCTTAATGGAATCACAATAGTACTTCGTATTACAAAAAATTCTGGTAAGACTCATAGTTGAGAATCACATCACTTTGTAATATATTATAAAAATCAATATATTATGAAAAATACATTGGTGATAAAGTCATTCAAGTATACAACTCCACAAATTACATATTTGATAAAAAAGAGGTTGTGGGCGCAAGTTATTCTTGCATTATTTTTGGGTTTGGTTTTTGGCATCTTTCTTGGTCCTGAAACTGGAATAGTTGAAAAAAGTACAACTGAGATAATTACTGAGTGGCTATCAATTCCTGCACATTTGTTTCTAAAGATAATCCAAATGATCATAATACCACTAATTTTTGCCTCAATAATTAGAGGACTTACATCGTCTGGAAGTATGGAGCAATTACAAAAATTGGGTCTGAGTGCTGCATTATATTTTGTCGCAACAACTGCAATAGCTTTGACAATTGGCATAATTGTGGCAACAGCACTAATGCCAGGAACTTTTATTGACAGTTCTTTGATCAAAGAGAGTTTTGGAATTGAAGATACAGTAGAACCAGTGGAAGGAGCAGAGTTTAGCATATTTAACATTCCACGTGACATAATAAGTTTGGTACCAAGTAACCCGTTAGCATCTTTCATGTCTGGAGAAATGCTAAGCATAATTATTTTTGCTTTAATTTTGGGAGTCTCAATGATATCATTACCGAAAGAAAGTTCCAAACCTTTACTTGAATTACTTGAATCAGTACAAAAAATCACCATGAAAGTAGTGTCGTGGGCTATGCGTTTGGCACCATTTGCAGCCTTTGGCCTGATGGCAGATATAACATCAAAGGTGGGGTTAGCTGCCCTTACGGGACTTGGTGCATATATGATTACTGTAGTAATTGGTCTTTTTTCAATGATGATCATCTATATAATAATTATCAAGGTATTTGCCAGAAGGCCACTAGCTGCCACATTTAGAATGATGAAGGATCCACAACTCCTTGCTTTTTCAACTTCAAGTTCTGCAGCTGTAATGCCGTTGTCCATCAAAACAGCAGAAGAGAAGATGAAGATCAAACCAAAAGTTTCGCAATTTATCATACCTTTGGGAGCAACAATTAACATGGATGGCACAGCATTATACCAAATAGTAGCGGTATTTTTTCTTGCCCAATTGTTCAATATTGATTTAGGCTTTACTACAATACTCTTAATTTCACTTACTGCGCTTGCAGCATCAATAGGAGCACCATCGGCTCCAGGTACAGGGATTGTAATATTATCCACAATACTAATTGCAGCAGGAATACCACCTGTAGGTGTTGTGCTTCTTCTTGGAGTGGACAGAATTCTAGACATGACACGGACAATGATTAATGTTACAGGGGATCTTACAGCTTGTCTATTTTTTGATAAGAGAATTAAATCAGATAAACTAAATGGTGATTAGTCATATAAATAGGACATCAGATCTAATCACTCTTTGTTTGTGTTTGAAATTATGTCTCAAGTACAAACTCACAAGATAATGCATATTAGATTGTCAGGGATAATTTGAAATTCTATTTTATTTAAAACGAATCAACATTTTACATTAAATCTTTCAATAACAGATGATGAAGTATTCTATGACATACGTCTAAAAAGTGTAAAACTGCATTACATGGAATAAGTAAATTAATCTATGAGTTTATCTTGCATTCTACTTTAAGTGATTTAACAGTGGTATAATAGGTCAGCAATAGCAAACCAATTGCAACCATTCTGATAGGAATTTCAAAATTTGTCAAAAATGCAGATGCCGTAGCCCCAATAGTTCCAAAAGTAGAGATCACAGCAAATCCAATAGGACCGCAACTGCACACTCCTGCAGAAGCCCCCACAATAGATCCAAACACACCCCCACCCATTTTCTTCTTTGAACTTTTTAAAATTCTGATACGATAAATGTTCATTGGGATTACCAATGCAGACAATCCGGACAAGATAACAATTAATGAAAATCCAAGTTCAGTTCCACTTGGGATGTGACTTACAACATATGGTTCAAGAAAAATATATTCAGAGATTATCAGTAATCCAACTAGCATTAAGATAAAAATTGTAGATGCCATTACAATGTAGTCATAATTTGAAAAAACTAAATTTAGTGTGTTAGTCATATCATAGAATCCATAACTTGCTTGAAAACAGAGTAAGGCTGTGCCCCACCTATTTGTTGTTGATCATTTGGCCCTACAATAAAGAATCCAGGAGTGCCTTTAACACCGTGTTTTTTTGCCTCATCAATATTGTATTGAACTCTTTTAGAGTATTTTCCTGTATCAAGACAGCTTTGAAACAATTCCATATCAAGGCCTAAACTAAACGCAAATGCTTTGAGTCTCTCAGGACCAGCCCAGCCATTATCTATTTCAGACTCTTGGGAATTATACAAAATATCATGGTATTGCCAATATTTTCCCTGGTCTTCTGCACAGTATGATGCCTGCGCAGCTTTCGGTGAATCCTTTCCCAAGAAAGCAAGGTCAACAAAAACAAAATTAGCTTTACCAGTATCCACATAGTTTTCAAAAATGGCAGGTTTTGTATTGTGAAACCAATTATAGCACTGATGGCATTGATAATCACCAAATTCCACTATAGTAATTAGTGCTGATGGATTTCCTAAAATTGAAGAACCCATTGCAGTGGAAACAGCACCATGAGTTCTAGTTACATCCTGATTACTATTTTCAGTGGAAGTGGATGCAAAATAAGCTCCCACAATACCAACAATTACTACGGCAATTATACCACCAGTAACAAGTCCCTTGTTCACATAGAAAAATACAAAAAATTTGTTTAAAAAACTTATTCCAAATTATGTGAAGACTTTCTTTTGAATAGATTAACTAGTTTAGAAATCACAGTATCAATTGGGCATGTTTCACATGAAATCCCAGAATTGTGCTTTTCAAGATGTTTTTCAAACTTTTTTCTGGATTCAAAAACAGAATCACATCTAGAACAATAGACTTTGGCAGGATTATTTTTAGGTAGTTTCTCCACACAAAGTTTTTTCAATTAGGCCTTATAAAGATCCTGATTAAAATCACTTTATGAAAAAAATTGTAGAAAAGTTTGTATAGGATTTTTTATTTTTACTTAGGGGTTTTATGGTATTTTAGTACAAAATATCATGCTAAGTCAAACCAATACAACATTATTGTTTATGATATATTAGGAAAGGAATTCAAACTGGATTGGATTAGGACAAATTTCAAAACAAGACAAGATGCTACAAGTTTCGTAAAAGAATATAAAAATCGATTTCCACAATATGATTTTTCAATAGGAGAAAATATGCCTGAAATTAAGAGAAGAACAATATTCTCTAAAATTTTAAGAGATCAAAGGTAATGCATTTTCATGTGGTTTTGATGCTCTACTTCATAACGTGTTATAAAACCACAATGAGTACATGAAAACATGCCAACATTTGTTTGGGGCGGGTCTCTTTCAATAGATTTTCCAGAAATAGATTTTATTGTAATGACATCATTGCTAGAGATTACAGCAAAATTATGTCCCTCACCAATAGAATCTAAAAATTCCTTTATTGAAGAAATTACAATACTCAAATCTACAGGGGCATCATCAAACATAGACAATGTAAATTGATGGTTTTTGAGGGTAGGAATTGCTGCAACCTGATCAGAAACATATACTAATAATTCATTTTTGATTGATGCGACATCCTTACAATCGACAGTAAGCATGAATACTCATTTACGTAATCAATATTTTAGTTTAACAAATATTGGAAAATGATTATTATGGTTTGAAATGTTATCCAAAATAGATGAGGGATTCAGAGACATTTGGCATAGAAAAAGGCCACGGAGAAGAAGTAGTGGCATGGTTAAATGAACAAGCAAAGTCTCAAAAGATAAAACTAGAAGCAAGATTGTATGGTTATACATTAATTACAAAAAATTTTGGCGATTTTGAGATGTTCTCATGGATTGGAGATGTACATGCTGCAAGAAAAATGATAATCAAGGCAAGTAAAAGATTCAAGATCAAAGTTATTGAAGGAGGATACAAACCAAAAGAAAGAATTTTCAAGATAAAGAAATTTGATTACGTTAAAGTCAGAAAAGGAGACAAAACCATAGGTCAGATTGAATTAGAAGCATCAAGATTTGGAAATAACCAGTGGGAGATAAAAGATGAGGAAAGACATTAAACCTAATCAACATAGAAGTGAGTGCAAAAAATGAAAATAGGAATTATTGGAACGGGCATGCTGGGAAGTGCTGTAGGTCTGCATTTGTTAGAAAGAGGTTTTGATTTAACAGTATACAATAGAACAATAGAAAAGACAAAACGATTAGAGAGTAATGGAGCTGTAGTAGTAAAGTCACCAAAGAAAGTTGCTGAAAACTCTGAACTTGTCATAATCATTGTAAAAGATTCAGATGCGGTTCGTCAGGTTTCTTTTGAAGAAAATGGAATCATAAACGGAAAGCACAAAGGACTTACAGTTGCAGATATGAGCACAATTAATCCATCAGAATCAAAAAGTATCACTGAAAAGTTTCAACAAGAGGGCATTGTCAAATTAGACATTCCTGTTATGGGCGGTCCAAATGTGGCCATTTCTGGAGACTTGGTGGTGATGGCATCAGGAGACAGAGATACTTTTGAAAAATTCAAAAATGTATTTGAAAAAATTGGAAATAAAGTATTTTTCTTGGGGGGAAGCAGTACAGCTCATTCTGTAAAATTAGCCATGAATCTTCAGATTGCAATGTTGGCACTTTCATTATCTGAAGGAATTACCTTGGTTAGAGCATCTAAAATAGATCCCAAGATTTTTCTAGAAATTCTAAATTCAACTTATTTTAAAACTGGAATGAGTGAGAATAAAGCATTCAGAATGGTTGAAGGCAAGTTTGAGGCCACATTTACACTTGAGAATCTACATAAAGATATTAGCACAATAATTGAAACTGCAGAATCCCATGGAATTCAACTTCCTATGATCAAAAAAGCTAAAGAATTATACCAAAATGCAATAGAGCAAGGATATGGAAAAATGGATTATACTGGAATTTTGTCATACCTAAAAAAAATAAATGAATCATAATTATTGATCGAAATTAAGACTAACAGCAACCAAAAATTCTATAAGTTACATCATTAAATGAATATTATGAGAATTAAAGACAAAGTTGCAATAGTAACTGGGGCTTCAAGTGACATTGGAAAAGGAGTAGTAAAGAGATTCGTAGAAGAAGGTGCCAAAGTCATACTAATTGCAAGGAATCTAGAAAAATTAGAAGATGCAAGAAAAGTAATAGGAAATACAGATGCAACAGCATCAGTTACATGTGATCTAACAGATGAATCACAAGTAACACAAGCAGTTAATCAAATTGTCGACAACTATGGAAAAATAGACATTCTAGTAAATAACGCGGGGGCAATCAACGATCCTGTACATTTTCATCAAATGAAAGAGTCAGAGATAAAAAAATTGATTGATGTCAACATGTTTGGGGTTTTTAATATGACAAAAGCTGTTTTAGAAAAAATGTATGATGTCAGAAATGGAGTAATTGTAAACATTGGTTCAATTTCAGGAGAAAGAGCAATTCCAAGAGTACATTTGGCAGCTTATTCATCAACAAAAGCTGCAATCTCAATGTTTACCAAAGCAATAGCAGTAGAGTATGCAAGAAGAAACATTAGATGTAATTGTGTCAATCCTGGAATAATTAATTCAGGAATGATCAAACCATATCTAGACGATCCACAGGCAAGAAAAGTGCTAGAAGAGAGATTGCCATTGGCAAGAATAGGTGAACCAGTTGATGTTGCAAATGCAGTATTATTCTTAGCTTCAGATGAAGCCAATTGGATCACAGGCACTATTCTAAATGTAGACGGTGGAAAAACATCTTCAGAAGGTTAATCCTTTTTGAAGTAAAGTTTTTGCAAGCAATTGAGAAACTCTCAATGGTTCAGGATACGAACCTTGTAACGTCAGGTCATTGAGAAGTTTTTCTACATCATTAATTTCGCATCCTTCTTTTCTGATAAAAATGTCATGAGACGTATTCAAAGTAATTTTTTCTCTGTGTTCCAATTTTTTGTATTCATATATTTTGGATTGATATGAATTTGGGAAATGGTGTTTTAATGCAGACTCTATTCCAGATGACTCATGATAAGTCACTCCAATAATTGGAATTTTCAAATTATGGTATAATTTTTTTATATCTATAATGTTGTATAGAGACACGATTAATCCTGAAATTAAAACATAGTTAATATCAGGTCTTGCCAATATATCATACATTTTCAGAATTTCATCAGTGGCATCATCTCCTTCCAAGGTAGTACTACCAAAAACAAATCCATCGATGAGAAAATCCCGTCTCATCACCACCCCAGATAAGATAGATCTTTTGGAGTTTTGTCTAAAACTTTCAGCAATAGCAAGGCAACGTAATCCCTTTTTTTCAAGATGAAGAGATCTCATTTTTTCTTCTCCGAAGATATGCTTTATAGCTCACCGCTACCACACTCATTATAATTACAGTGATTACAGACCATAATGCAAAAGGGGCAATGTCAAGTTCTGCCATAATTAAGGAATGGCAACATATTGCATCTAAAGTTTCGGTTTAAAAAAATGCAATATACAGTAATGAGTATTCTGAAACATCTAAATAGATTTGATGTACACAAAATTTATGCCTGAAAGTACATGTCCTGAATGTGGTATAAGACTTTTTCATGAAAATGAAGTTACATTAAAAGTTCAAGAAACAATTCATTCAAAGTTTTGTAGAAAGAAGATAGGTGAAACTCATAGTTTCATGCACAGA
>JAOTTW010000070.1 GCA_029864235.1 Candidatus Nitrosopumilus sp. | reverse complement strand
TCATGCAAACATTGTTCTTTCAACATACGTGAAATTCGTATCTAACCGTCTAGTCCATTAAAGGATTTAATTTCACTCAAATGACTTGGCAGCCCTTGTGATTCGATGGCCACAATTTGCACATAGGTTAATTTTTTTATCAAATCTAAGTTCTCCACATTTGTCACATCTAGTGTAAGCCACAATACATTCAGAACCAACTAAGAATTAAGAATGATCTTGATGTTGGAACCAGGACATAGAGTTGTCACCCGATAACTACTTGGTTTTGATTACTGTCTGTATTTACCTAAGAAAGAATTCTAAACTCTTTGTTTTTCTAACTGTTTTTGTAGAAAAACCAAACAAATGTTTAGAGTTTACATAACACGCTCTTGTATTAGTTTGACGTAATCATATTATGGTATATTCTAACGCAATGTATTTTGCATCACACTTTGACAAGTTGACTAAAGTACTCTCCACTTTTAATGAAAAGCAAAAATCACAAAAAAATACTAATCTAGGTAAAATCAAACTTGTAAAAAGTTTGTTTGTACTACGTGGAAAAGGACATACCGAAGAACTTGGCTAGAACACATAGAAGAAGAGATACAAAATATCCCACGAGAGATGGAAATAGTAATCCTGTTTGTAGAGATCCAAACTGCAAGGATTGCAACTAAAAGATGAGTAATTAGAATAACTCTAAAAATTAGCTAATCTGACATTATCTGAAAATATTCAGATTCAAATCTTTAGAGGCTTGAACCAATTCAATAGCACAAAGATTTTGTACTTCTTTGATGGGTTCAAGTCTTTCCAAAGTTAAGGGACTAATGTAATCATCAAAGATTGAGGGTGTTTTGAATTATTTAGATGGTTTTTTTCCTTTGAGGATAATTCTAAAATCAATTGACATGTTCGTGTAGTTTGATTTTCCTGTCTTGCTGCATGTCACCTAATGCCTCCAGTATATCCTCTATGATGGGTTCAATCTTCACACGAGGTTCTGCAGATACCAGTACGAGATAATCTCTGACTGGAATTGCGATTATCTTTACATTCTTTCTTTTTGACACCGTATACTCTAGCGGTCCCAAGGTATCGTCAAGATCTTTTTTCATGAACATATCCATTGCATGCTCCATGCAGATCTTGTAATGATCCACATCTGCAATCGGGACAATTCCTTTCTTGTAATCTCCCACGACAAGGTTGCCCATGTTGTTTACGACTCCGATAAATCTAATCTCTGGAAAACTCAGAATGTATTTGCTTGCTGATTCCCAATATGACATGTTTTCAAATGTAAATTTTGACATCACATTGTATGGTTGTTATCTGTATTAAACATATGTAAAACATGTTCATTAGACATTGTACATCATCTCATGGGATTGTGTCTTCAGATAAATTAAAGATTGTACCAAGTTTGACATTCTGCCTATATTTGGAGTTTTTTGATCAATATTTGTAATTTCTTCAAAATCACAAATTTTGCTATAAGAGAACTTTTTCTATAGGCATTCCAAATACAATTTACTTGTTTTTTTCAAATGAGTTTTTTCATGGTCGCGCACCTCATCAAAAGTATACGAGGTCCCTGTCCAATGAAAACTGCAATGTTCACATTGGTATTTTATTTTATTTCACTTTCTCCTCTGGTTTCTTTTTTTCAGATTCTTTATCTGTACTCTCAATAACTTTGGTCTTGCAAGAACCAAACTGAAATTTTTTAATTATTTTTTCAAACATACAGTGATGATGTTGGTCTTGGATAAATACTGGTGTAATTACCCAGTTTTATGCCTAAAATTCTATATAATTTTCTATATTTCTATAAATTACTACTGCTCATGTATATATATAAAAAGGAACCTATATAGACATGGAAAATAAAGAAAACAACCCAACAACTGCAGCTTGCACAGTAACAGAAGAGAATGACAGCAAAAAAGACGAATCAAAAAAAGACGAACCTGCTAAAACATCACCATCAGAATGAAAACCAAGCAGCATAATAAAATGCATTTGCCATTAAATAATATCAAATATTATACGGTAATTGGTATTTGTACTGCCACAGCAATAATTCTCACAATAATTTTGTGATGGTATGAGTTTCAAAAAATAGGACTACTTGTGAGTAAATACCAACATAATCAGAAAAATAAAGATATGTAGAAGTTTTGAATTATCTATGCAGATTTATCAACAGATTCAGGATGTTTTATCCAATAATACATTTCAGGATTATGGGATAATCGGACTATTTCTAAATTCTTTTTTGTCAGCCACTGCAATACCTTTACCTACTGAAATTCTGACTTCAGCTTTACTGCTAGGTGGAGAAAATCAAATTCTAGTTGGCATAGCATTAGTTTTGGGCTCTGCAATCGGGGGAGTGTTGAATTATTTTATTGGGTTTGGTGGAAACACACTGATTACAAAATTCAAGAAAAAGAAAGATCAAAAGGATGCTAAGCAGAAAAACAGAGACAGCAAACTGCTTGAAAAATTTGGTTGGAGTGCAGTATTTTTTGCATCATGGATTCCAGTTATTGGAGATTTCATTCTAATATCTGCTGGTGCGAAGAAAATGAAGTTTATCAAGTTTCTTGTTTTCATGGTCACAGGCAAAACTTTCAAAACTATTGCGGTAGTATCTGGATTAGGATTGATATTTTGAGTGCACAACAAAATTAACTGAATACAAAAGGCTAAGATAGATTGCACGCTGTAGAATGTTTTTTTATTTTATACATCTTTTTAGTTTTTGAAAAAAGTCAATCAAAAGAGTTTATTGAACTGGAATCCCATTCTAGATTCTGCAGAAATTCCAGTGATGCTAATTATTGCAACGGTAAGAATCATGAAACTAAAACAGGCATATGGCTTCAAATTAAGGCCAAAGTGGAAATACTAGAACAGGCATAAAGATGCATGACAGATCAATTATACTGTGAAGTATGCCACAAACTAAAGTTCCCAAGATTTGATAAACAGAAAAAATGCGAATGCAAAAACATCGTCTGATCGAATAGACAAAAATTCAAAAATAAACTAGGATGTTGCCGTGTTGGATCTTTCTTTGAGCATTCTATCCCTTTTACATACTAGACAATACTCTTCTTTTGAATAACGATTAATCGGAGTTAAACAATCATGGCAATATTTCACAAGTATTGTGTATCATGTAGAGTATAATAGTAAACTTGTTGATGTTGTTTTGCTAGTTTATCTTCAGTGGATCATCTCAGAACATTTAGTTTTATTGTTTTATTCCATATCCCATCAATACAGAATAACATCCTAGTCCACATTGCTCACATATTGGCTTCATAGAGTCTTTTTCTGCACTTCCAATGCAGCATGGGAGTTTTTCCCTACCTTTATGATCAACTGAGAGAATCGCCCATGTGGGGCAATCAATTGGGGTTGTCCCTTTTCCGCCCCAACTTCTCTTCATTATTTCCAACTGGTGTTTTGGATTTACGATATAATCTTTGTAATCATTTGATTTTAGTTCCAGTAATCTATCGACTACTTTATCTCGTTCTTTTCCAAATGGCATCCATAATGGATCGTTTTTCATAAACGGGGTATGAAACTGAAATCCAATTTTGTTGGAATAATCCTTCCAATCATCAATTACAGTTTCTATGGTTTTGTAGTTTTTAGAGTTGATTGTCATAGTTATCCAGATGTCTTTCCATGCATTTTTTCCATTTGATTTCACATAATTAATAACATTTTTTCGAGTGCTCTCCCATGCATTATCACCACGAATTTGATTGTGAGTTTTTTTGTCGCCATCAATTGATATCCAATAAAAATAGATGTCTTTGAGATATGGAATTGGGTATATTCCATTTGTAACGACGCATGCCCTTTTTGGGAATTCCTTTACAAACATCTCTATGACATCCTTTCTCATCAGAGGTTCACCTCCTACAAGAGTCACCATAAAGACATGATTTTTCTTAAATTTCTCATCAATGATGTTTTTCCACTGCTGTAATGTCAGATCTTTTTCTTCTTTTCTGTTGAGCCACCAGTAACAATGCTCACAGTGTAAATTGCATACATTGATGATATCGGCAGACCCATAAAACGGACTTCGCTTGTTAAACAACTTGTAACCTGTAAACTTTAACCCAAGGTGAAAGTATAGAGGGGATTCTTGAAGTATCTGTTTGAATCCACGTCCCATTATCTCCATTATTCTTTTTTGTTATTTCAAAAATTTAACCATTATCCAAAAATAATATTTAAAAATGGATTAGTAATGGAAGCAAAATTAAGATAAATTAAGACAATGGCAATAATCGATGTTAGAGTAAAGATGATGAAAGTGTACTAATAGAATATTGTAATGGGGTTTTGTTATCACATTATATTTCTCTTAACACAGTCATACGTTTTGCTGGTGCAATGATTGCAGAAGTGCACAGTTTTCTTCCATCAAAAATATTGCCTGATTGGATGTAGCCTATCCCACTTGCTACAATGCCCCAATAATGGCAACTACAATTGTTGCTTGTATTGACTCGAGTCTAAATACGTCCATGTGTGAATCTGTAGATTATTCCATTAAGAGAAGGGTTTAGAAAAAAAACCGAATTAATTATTTAAACCACAAATAGAGATAAACCAACCCCACAATACCAAGTGTTGCAAGCCAAAAAAACCATGGAATGCTTTTTGGTTTTTTAGAAGAAAATATGGAACCTTTGGTATTTTTTGGTTGCATAAAGATACTAGCTAACAATCCTATTTACGACTTCATTGTTGATTGATTAAATGAGAAGAAATTTCTTTAGATTTATACAAATTTCTATTTGTAGAATCAGTGATTACTTTGTTTTTTATTAAGACACAACTTCATTAAAGATCATGGTTACCGAATTTGATGTCATACCGACAATGATTGGAATACTGTTCATGGTTTTGCCTGCCATACTGTTTGGCAATAATGCAAACTTGTGGTCTCCGTATTTGTAGTTCAACTCATTATCATACCAAACACCATCTACAAGTGTCAATTGACCATAATCCTGAAATGTTTTTCCATATTACTAGTATGATACTTTCTCATGAGTGTTGACTGTGTTGTATGTCTTTTTTTAATTCGTCATATGATTCCAGATATTCCTTTTTCATCAAATTCTCAGGTTTTGTTTTGTTGTTCTTGTTTGTCTGCGTAATTGCCTTGTTCTTTATTTTTGTCATACTGTAGAATACGCTTTTATGACATATATGTAGACCTGGCATTCTTTTAGTGTAAAGAAACATGATATTGATTCTCGTTATTGCCTATTCATAGCAAAGTCTAATGTCACATCTTCATGTATGGAGTTTCTGCCTATTCAATGCTTTTGCTTTGCTCACTTTTCCAATAAGACTCTAACATTTTCAAAACTTCAGCATAAATTCTGAATTGCTCATTAGTTGTATTTTCCCAAAATTCTTGCCATTGTTGTATTGGTTTTTTTGCCAATTCAAAGTTAGATTTTCGTATTGCTTGCGACCATAATTCCAAGAATTGTTCCATCTGAATTTCTGTGCCTTGTTTTATTGTGTTTCTCCATGTTTTTTCAATCTTTTTCAGGATTTCAGAATTGGACTGCAAGCCTTTTTTCCAAACTAGGGTATAGTTTAATGGGGCGTCAACATAATTTTTGTGCCAAAATTCAAAGCTGTGCTTCATGGCATCAATCAGGTCACCGCTTGACTGAAACATTGTCTCTTGTGATGAATTTTTATTTTCTTCCAAAACTAGTCACTGTACTTGGTCGTTTTTTTGTAATAAAGCTTACATGTTGAATCTTGAGAATTTTATCTATTGAATATTAGACTAATAGATCGCTACCGTTAATTGATGCAAGATGGGAAATTGTTTTGACAATAAATTCAACAGTTTGTCATTACATGAATTCGAATCTATGCAGTTTTCTTTACACAACAGACAATGTCTTGTTTAGAATGGAAAGTGCTTTTCGGATTGATGGTGATGACACATGAGTCTTTTCTGCAATTTTGATCTGTGAAATGTTCTCGCCATTTGCAATACATGCAAGATATAGTGCACCTGCACATACCACGGCAGGCTTTGAGCCAGACAGGATGCGTTTAGAGTTTGCTTGCTTTAAGATGTCAAATGCATATCTTTTTGTTTTCTCTTTTACTTCCAATATACTGCAAAACTTGGAAAGACAGTCCAACGGATTTGCAAGTTCTGGTTTGATATCAAGACGATCAATTATGATCCTGTAGCATTTTGATAATTTCTTTTTTGTGACATTTAGAGTATTTGCTACCTCATCAAGGGACCATGGAACTCCGTTTTCTCTGCATGCAGCATATATTGATGCTGCCATTATTTCAGATGTGCCTCTTCCCCTGATTAATCCCAGAGATGATGCCTTTCTGTAGATAAATGCAATATGTTCTGTAATTGCACTTGATAATCCAAGTTTTTGCTTGACTCCATCAAGCAATGTCAAAGCAGATATCAGATTGCGTCCAGACGCCTTTGACTTGCTGCGACTATCCCACACTCTCATACTTTTGAATCTTGAAATGGTCTTAGAGGACATGCGCTTTCCTGTAAAGTCCACGTTTCTTGCACCAATGTTGGTGTTTAGTCCCTTGTCATAGATTGTCAACGATGATTTGGGGCCAATCTGGGAGTTTCTCAGAAAACCATCCAAGCTATTTGTTGGTTTGGAATCCGATCTTACCGTTCCTTCAGTTAATACCTGGCCGCAAGGACTGCAAATTATCTCTCCTCGCTCCTCGTCGGTAACCAATCCTTTTTGGTCATGATCACAGATTAGAGATGTGGATCCGTTTCCATTCTGAACTTGATTTATTTTTTTAATTACCATTATTATCACAAATTATTTTCAAATCTACAAAAGAAATTTTTACCTTGTTTTATTCCTCTAAGAGCACTTACACTACTTTATCATTGTACTTAAACATGACAATCATCTCAAATCCATAGAATTGTCTTGTCAAAAATTATCAAATTCCAGTAACTAGGTTCTTTGAGAAAATATAGTCTTGCTAATAAGATAAAACCAGCATTTTCCTAAAAACTCAAACTTACAAACTTAGATATCACATTTACAACAGTAGAGCATTCTGAAAATATTTCAATCCCGTCAAATTTCCCAAATTCTGTTTATCTATCTAAATCTCCCACACCACTATCTGCAGATACCTGCTCATAATTATTGGTGTGACAGTTAGGGCATGTTCCTCTTGAAAATTTGTCATGGTATACGGTTCCACAATCAGCGCACACTCTCAAATCTTTTACATCTATCATATCACTTTTCTAATATCATGCAAACTTAAGCGTTTAAAGTCAATCAAGAAACTAGTCTTCATTTTCTTAACTGCCGAATTTTATTCCGCATTTTGGACACACAGTGTATTTGTTTGGAAAGTTTAGGTTGCAATTATAGCAAAACTTGTCATTTCTTGGTGCTTTTTTGCGTTCTGCCAGATAGTATCGTAGCAAGATAGCCCCGATAGTTGTTATGGCTCCAATGATTGCATATAGTATGACCATGCAAGTATCAATCTTAATTGGGATTCATAAGTGATACGGACTTTTTGTTAGGTAAAACCTAGTCCTCGTAAAAAATCCAGGACAGT
>JAOTTW010000069.1 GCA_029864235.1 Candidatus Nitrosopumilus sp. | reverse complement strand
CCTCTCTTTTTAATTACAGTTAATCCTCCCACTTCAATTTTTTTTAATCCCTCACTTATTGCCATAACATCATTGTATGGAAGATAAACTTCTATTCTATACAAATCCATATGCATCAAATTCATGATTCTCAATTAATTATGTATTTTCCTTTTTTCATACTCTAATTTCAATCAAAACATTAATTGAAAATCTAAATAATTCATTCAGAATTTTTATCTTTTTGATAATTGATATTGACATCTGGAAACCCACTATGTCCATAGTTGTAGAGGCAATTCTGATTTTTTGCCTTGACAATTCATCTAAGATCAATCATGTGATCTTGTCTCGTAGAAATCTTCTAGTTCTAACCTCCGTAGGATACCTGCTGTTAAATTAAATCCAGTTATCTGTAACAGACAAATAAATTGCTGGTTCTGCTGTTTTTTATCAAGATGATATTTTTCCTCTGAATTTGCAATTTCTTTATTTGTATTCTAAATATATCCTGCAACTCATAGGCTTTTGCTTTATTCAGATGCTTGAATGTTTATTTACTAAAACCAGTAATTAGATCATGCAAGCCTATGTTCTTCTAACCTGTAATTCTGGCACTGAATCTAGTCTTATTGCAGAACTAAAAAAGATCCCTGAAGTAAAAGAGGTTAATGGCGTTTGGGGCAAATATGATATCTTTTTAAAAATTTCTACAGAAAACCCTAGCGGTATTGATCAGGTAGTATCTAAACTTAGAAATCTCGGTGATATTACAAGCAGTTATACAATGCATGTACTGTATGGACAGGGTGGAACAATCGATGAATGAATTATGGTTTTTAATTCATTCAAAAATTGGCACATTGCTGTTCTAATATGCTTGAAAATAGTATATACTAAAAAATTCTATACTTTTTAATATATTTGAAAATTATCTATTCATATGGGCCTTTTCAAACGTGAAAAAGAAGATAAAAATCAAACTAAATGCGCTGAATGTGGGACAGAATTGCATGATCCTGAGCGTTTAAAGCGACATATGAAAAAGGCACATGGAAACATTCCTGAAAAGAAACTTGACCCAAATTCTGGCGCAGGTGGAACCTGGTAATTTTGGAATTAAGTTATGGTAAAAAAATGGGGTTAGTTTTTGGCGGAGCCTTTACAGTAGCTGCAATAGTTTTATCTACTATGATATTTCCGTTTTGGAATTTGATAAGAGAAGATGTCTACGAAGAAGTAATAATTTTAACAAATGATAAAGGAATATGTTATGTTGAAACAAAAGATTCCATTCCTAAAACTATTGAGAACTGTGATTTACAACCAGGTGATAAGACAACTATAAAATTTGGTCATGGGTTGGCATGGGCTAAAATAATTGAGTCATAACAGCTGACTTAATATTTTACAAATTATATTTATTCATAATGGATTGTATCTTTTGCAAAATAATCTCTGGTGAAATTAAAACAAAAATTATTAAAGAAACTTTAAGATCTATTGCATTTTTGGATGCATTTCCCTTAGCAAAGGGACACACTCTTGTCATTCCCAAAAATCATCATGCAAAGATTCAAGACATGCCTAAAGAAGAAAATTCTGATTTGTTTTCATTAGTTCATGACGTAATTCCTAAAGTGGACAGTCTGACTGGTGCAACATTGGTAGCAGTACATAATGGTGAGGAAGCTGGCCAAGAAATCCCACATGTTCATGTGCATATAGTTCCACGTGAATCATCAGATTCTGCTGGGGCAATTCATAGCATGTTTGATTCAACATGCAAAGTGACTGATTCAGAATTTGATGAGATTTACAAAAAACTTGTAGGCTGACTCAATAGGGAAATAACTGCTCGTTAGTCTCGATATTTTCTACTCTTATTGCTTTTGTTGGGCATGTTTCTGCCGCATTCATGATTCTATTGACTCCTGCGCCTTTGGGATTGATTACTGATGATTTTGGATTTGATTTAGAATTTTTGTTAATCTGAAAAACATCTGGTGCTATAATCTCACAACTACAACATCCTATGCATAGGCTCTTGTCTACATCCACAAATAGATTGGGTTGATTTTTAGGTTCTTTTGCCTTTTCATATTCCCCATTTTTTCCATCAGGACGTACCCGTGCATTGTATTCACCCCAAAAATTTCTTTCATATTCTTTCCAAAACTCAGGATCTCCCTCCTCGAACTCCCGAGTGAATTTACTCCAATCTTGCTGTGGAATCTCACTATCATCTGGCGCTCCCCATTGAGGCTTTCTCTTGAAATTATTTTTTTCATTTGTGTTTTTATTTGTAAATTTTTCTTCAGTCTCATAATTTGCAATGTTTTCTTTGTGATTTTTCTTTAAGATGTTATATGCCTCTGTTACTTTTTTGAATTCATTGCCTTCTTTTTCATTTGTGTTTTTATCAGGATGGTATTCTAGGGCTAGTTTTCTATATGCATCTTTGATCTCTTCAAATGTAGAGTCGGATTTAACATTTAATGTTCTAATGGCCTGATAAGTATTCACACATGTAGATAACTATGATATTTTAAAAACAATTACATAACATTTGTAGGGTTTGTTGGTTTATTCCAAAATTATTTCATCGTCTGATTTCCATGTAGACTCTACAATACAGAGAAATCTCACTCTGTTGTACCTGTATTTTCTATGAACTGTTCAGACATTGGTGGAACATATGCTGAATCATCTTTTTTGATCCCAAATGATTCGTTATCTATTTGTAATGTTGCCTGCCCTTCTAAAATATAGTATATTTCTGATGATTTTATCTTGTGTTTTAATGATTTTTTTCTGGCTTCAATGTGAATTGCGCAAGACTAAAGTTGATCCCATTTATGTATTATGTGGATAAAAAATTACTTAATAGTCGTTCCTTCATTTCCTTGGATTGATTCTATCTCCAAGTTCTTTCTGACTGACATGATTAGATTATTTTTGTTACAACTGATTTAAAATCTGATTCATACCATGTCGTTTTATACTCTGCATTTTTTTTTGGCAATATGTTAATTGCAATATGTGAGAACGTCTTGTTCTTGTCAACAGAACCATGTGTATGAAGAACCTTGGCAGAAATATGTACCACATCGCCTTCCTTGAGACTAATTCTTTCTGCCCTTTTTATTTTAAAATTTGTTTTTTTGTTTCCAATTTTTTTAAAAATCTCCAAACTCCCTTTTCCTTTTGTTGCAATTAGCACTTGGTTTCCATTATGGCAATGAATCTTTGTTTTTGCACCGTTGTCAAAGTAAACGTGATAAATATTTTGATCCTTTGATTTTATTATCGATGAAATATCTTTCATGTGGACTTTATTTGTAAACCAATTTGGATTTATTGCTCTTTTATTTCCTATTGAGTAAATGTTTGATTTTTTCATATCAAATTCTTTCTAAGATCTTCTTTTTCTTTTCCTGAAATTCTTTCTCAGTTAAAACTTTGGCCTTTCTTAACTCTCCAAGTTTTTCTAATATGGCCAGATCCTCTTCAGCTTTACTTGTCACATGTTTAGCCACTGCAATGCTTTCGTTAATTTTTTCAATGCCTTTTGATTTAATCTTCTCTTTTTCTTGTGTAGCTCTTTTTCTGAGATCTACACTAGTCTTTTTTGCTTGGCTTGCTGCCAATTCTCCAAACTCTACTGCATCTTCCAATGCCTCATCCGCCCTTTTGATTCCTTCATCAATTGCTTTGTCTGCTTTTTTTAGAAATCTTTCAATGTATCCTGTTTTCTTTTTAGTGGCCATGCTTGTTTATCTCTGCTTAAACGTATTATATTTTTCCAAATTTAATAACTCATACAATTGATTTAATAGCATCGATATCTTATTTTTGATGGAATTTTGAGTCAAAAAAAATATGAGAATAAAACAATTGTACTAAAAAAAACCATAGATGAGAAAAATGCATCTGCTACAGTTGAGGAAAAAAAGACATCGTTATTCAAAAAACTATTGAAAAAACCAAAACGAGAGGAGGTACATGTTCATTCTCTCAAACTCTACTACGAATGCATATTAATGGTCTCTGGAAAGTATATTGCAGATTACTATAGAAAGGCTATTCATACCATCTCCGTTGATTCTAACGTCCAAGAAGTTGTTTTAGGGGATGGTGTTTTTTCCATACGACAAAAATCTTCTCTTGAAAAAACATTTGTTGGAAAACGGGGTAAAAACAAGATTGATTTGGAATTAGAAGAGCATGTGTTTATTGAAGAAGAAGATGAGATGGTTTTTGATCATCATGGCAGAGAGATAAAATTCCAATTTAAAATAAACTCTAAAACCATTGAAAACTATCCACAACGATTGCTAGAGCAAAACTCAGCCAATGTAAAAAAACCTGAAATAACCTATGATTCAGCAATTGAAAAACTCAAAGAGTTACTCAAAAAACCACTAGAGCCAGATGTACGTGCACTTAATGACGAATTTGTCTTGCGAGAAATCACTGAAGTTTACGTTCCAATATTTGAATCTAGACTCATAGGGCCTGACAAGAAGATAGGGCTTTTGAGAATTGATGCTGTGAGAAACAAAGTTCTTTGAGTGTTCTAAATTTTATAATTTTACTAATGCTCTGAACTTGTCGTTATTGTGAAAATGTGTAAATGCTTTTTCTTCTTTTGCCCACATTCTGATTACTTTGGGATTTTTAGAAATCGCTCGTTTTAAAAGTTCTAGCGATTCTACATCCATTCCCAACACTGCAGTACTCCGTGATTTTGCATAAATGACGTTAATGTTATCTTTGTGTTTTGATAATATCTGATTAAAAATCTCAACTGCCTTTTCATGTTTGCCTAGTTCTGCCAACTCAATTCCCTTGTGAAACAATGCATCCATATGACTTGGATTCTTCCTGTAAACACTCTCAAAACAATTTAGAGCCTCTTTGTGTTTTTTCAACTTGCCTAAAATAATTCCCTTGTAAAATAATGCATTAGGCTTTCTGGGATCTATGCTTATTGCCTTGTCTAAAAACTGCAGTGCTTCTTCATGTTCTTGAAGCTTATCAAGTAATACTCCTTTGTTAAAATAAGATGCGGCATGTTTTGGGTCTGCCTTGATTGCTTTGTCATAACACTCATTGGCTCCTTGAAGATTTCCCATTTCTGCTTCTGCAATCCCTCTGTTGTTAAATGCCTGAGCGTCTTTGGGATTGATTTCAAGTATAAAATCAAAACACGTAATTGCGTCGCTGTATTTTTTTATTTGATTTAATGCAAGACCTTTGTTGAATAATGCTTGAGTATTTTTAGAATTGTGCTTTAGAACTTTATTAAATAATGAGATTGCACCCTTTGGTTGATTCTTTTCCATTAATGCCATTGCTTGATACATCAAGTCCTCTGGATTCTCCTTAGAGCCAAAAAACCCCATGTGATTAAGACATTTTCATTAGTAATGAAAGTTTAGTTTTGATTTCTAAAATCTAGATTACTACGTCCTCATTTCCAGTTGAAATGTCTATTGCCCTTAAAATTAGCTCTACGATAATTTTTTCACGAGTGGCATTGTTTTTATAATTTCAATTACTGCATCTCATTTTCTTCCATGGTTACAATCTGAATGACATATTTCTGACCAAACTGGGGCTGAAAAATATCGCTACCTTTTCCCGCATGAATTTCCCGAGGTGGTGTTTTTCCTCTACTAACTTTTGTGACTATCAGACCCCCTGTACCTAACTTCTTTAATTCTTCACTAATTGGCATTACTTCATTATTGCTTAAGGTAGCAGTTATTCGAATCACATAATTTTGTAATTCCTTTACATTATAATTGTAAACTATGGTTTCGATATTGAGAATTAGTCAATTTATTCATTAAAATTTTATAACTAAAAAGTATCAAAACAACCTATCTTATTTAATACTCACATTATATTTATTGAAAATTTTCAGATGCTTTGACCATTTTTACAATATCTTCTTTTGAATGAGCGTTTGATATTGCCCCCAGCTTTCCAGGCAAAAAGAAGATACCTTCATCAACTATCATCTTAAAATGGTATTGTGTTAGCATTTTTGTATCGCATCTTGCAACATCTGTAGAGTTTTTGATTTCCGTAATTCCGTATTTTGGAAAATGGGTCATAAACAATGATCCTTTCCCAGTCACTATTGCCTTTCCATCAAATGCTTTTGTTAATTCTTTTCTTGCAATCTCTCCTAACGAATTAATTTTTGAATAGACAGATTTTGTTTTTAATTCCGACAATGTAGCAAATCCTGCTGTCATTGACATGGGGTTTGCAGAAAATGTTCCACCTCCAACGTAAGCTCGCTTTGACTTTTTCTTACCTGTAGTGTCTGCAAATTCCATAATCTCTTTTTTGCCACACATAACACCAATTGCCATTCCTCCTCCAACTATTTTTCCTAATGTTACAATATCTGGATCTAGTTTCATTGTAGTATACAGGCATCCGAATCTAAATCTAAATCCTGTGACTATCTCATCTAAAATAAATAGCGAATTATTTTTTTTGCAAAACTCTTGAATTCCTTTAAGATACTCTGCATCAGCTGGTATGCATCCACCTCCTCCTAATACTGGTTCAATGATCACTCCTGCTAAATCTTTGGAATGTTTTTGCAACACATCCAATGATTCTTGCAGATTATTGTATGGAATTGAAACAATCTGCTCTTCGTTTATAACTCCACTGCTCTCTGATTCAGAAAATGGCCAATTTACACTTTTGAGTAAATCCGAAGTATATCCGTGCCATCCTCCATCAATCTTTGCAATAATCTTTCTTTCAGTTACAGCCCGTGCAAGTCTTACAGCATACATTGTAGCTTCAGTACCTGACGTTACATATCGAATTTTCTCTGCAACTGGAACTGCCTTTGAAATAATTTCAGATAGTTTGATTGTCTGTTCATTGACAGTTCCATACATCCAGCTTTTCTCAATTTGTTTTTTCAGTAAATCTTTGACTGCCTTTGGGGCATGTCCCAAAATTAAACTCCAGTGACCCATCCAATAATCTGTATACTTGTTATCATCAACATCTGTCAAATTTTTTCCTGCAGATTTTTTTACAACAAAAGGATATGGCTCATAAAATCTTATGTTATGAGAAACACCATTAACATGAAGCCTAGCAGATCTGGCAAACATCTTGGCTGAACTTGGTGTCTTTTTCTTGTATATTGATACGTGGTCTTCCAAAATAATGTCTGTAATTGACACTTCGGCAATTTTAACTATCAGTAAATATCTCAAAATACTGCTTTTTAGATGTGATCTATGCTTTTTTTATTGAATTTTTTTCAAAAAAACTTGAGATCAGGCATACTTTTAGGCATGGTTTATATGGATTTGTTATTCTAAAGTTTCTGCATACGTAACGCAATAGGCGGCGCTTGTGATGAAGTATGGTAATGCACCATTTTGTGATTCATGGGCCTCCAGTTACGCATACAAAATGAGGATCTGATCAAATGATCAAATCTGAAATGTGAAGATTATGTGCATCCGTCAATTTCAATAATTAGTACAAATGTACTTCAATAATCAAAAAATCAGAATCCGGTTGATCCTGCCGGACCTGACTGCTATCGGATTGATACTAAGCCATGCGAGTCATTGTAGTAATACAAGGCAGACGGCTCAGTAACGCGTAGTCAACCTAACCTATGGACGGGAATAACCTCGGGAAACTGAGAATAATGCCCGATAGAACACTATATCTGGAATGGTTTGTGTTCCAAATGATTTATCGCCGTAGGATGGGACTGCGGCCTATCAGTTTGTTGGTGAGGTAATGGCCCACCAAGACTATTACAGGTACGGGCTCTGAGAGGAGTAGCCCGGAGA
>JAOTTW010000068.1 GCA_029864235.1 Candidatus Nitrosopumilus sp. | reverse complement strand
TCAAAGTTCTGACAGGGTAGAAAATGACGTTAATGTATCTGCAGTCAATAGATTACTAGTAATTTGTGTGGATAGGGATAATGATGTAGGTGAAAAAACAGGCATCATTACACCAGTAATAGGAAGAGATTCATGTATTGAGGCAGCTCAAAGATTAGCATTAGAAGATCCTGAAGATGCAGACTCCAATTCCATATTTGCAGCAATAAAGACATACGAGGATCTGATTAGCAAAGGATACAAAGTAGAGGTTGTAACTATAGCAGGTGTAAAAGATAGAGGGGTTCAGGCAGATCAAAAAATATTATCTGAAGTCAAAAAAGTTCTCGAAAAGTTTTCTGCAAATGGTGCTGTAATTGTTTCTGATGGTGAAGATGATGAAAGTGTAATTCCAGTAATTCAAAATGCTTTACCAGTTGTGTCAGTACAGAGAGTGGTAATGAAAGTCAGCAGAAGTGTAGAATATTCATATGCAGTTTTTGGAAAATATCTAAAAATGATAGCATTTGATTCAAAATATTCAAAATTTTTCTTAGGGGTTCCAGGAATTCTTTTGTTAATTGGTGGTATTGCAACTGTTTTTGGATATACAGCAGAAATTTTTGCAGTTTTGGTCAGTATTTTAGGTGGTGCATTTTTGATTAGAGCTTTTGATATAGACAGAGCTTTGTCTAGCTGGACAAAACCTACACCAATGGGATTTATCAGAATTTTTACAATGGTTGCAGGTATTCTACTTATTCTATCATCAATTCCATCAGGAATTAGTTCAGTGGAACCAGAGTTATTAGAAAGTGATAGAGAATTGATTTTAAAAATAACGGATAAAGTAATAATAGGTCAATTTGTTTCGGGAGTACTTCCAATTTTATGGATTGGTTTAGGTTCAATTTTTGCTGGAATTTTACTTAGTAATTGGATTGGAGGAATTCCAAGACAAATTAGTGACATACTTAGAATAATTGTTCTTGGAGCACTATATCCAATTGTATCTCAATTTACCAGTATTATCATAAATGAAACTAGTTCATTTACATTAATACCGCCCCTTCTGGCAGGACTTGCAGCCACCTTGATTTCAGCCACAATTCTGTTCAAAAAATACAGAAAACATAAACATCAGGAAATGATTTCAGATTAGAATAATAAGTGAATCTATTTCAGCATGTTTTTTGAAAAACACTGATATCTTCATATGCATATTACAACAAAAGGTGACTAAACATTAGCAAGGTTTTAGATATATTTTTTCAATTATCTGGATTATACAAAATATACACAAAGAGACTTGAAAGAGAAATTCGTAATGGAGATATTCCAAATCATGTTGCGCTCATTTTAGATGGTAATAGGAGATGGGCCAAAAGGCATCTGATTATTCAAAAAGAAGGTCATTGGAAAGGAGCAGATGCTGTTGAGAGACTCCTTGATTGGTGTGAGGAATTCGATATTAAAATAATTACACTATATGAACTTTAAGCTAAGAATCTTGAAAGAAATGATGAGGAATTACAATATCTATACAAATTGATTCAAAAGAGATTGGAAAAATTATACAATGATCCTAGAATTCATAAAAACAAAATGCGAGTAAAGGCAATTGGGAGAATAGAACTATTACCAAAATCTATTAAAGAAGTTTTAAAACAACTAGATGATACAACAAAAAATTATGATAATCATTTTCTAAATATTGCACTTGCATATGGAGGACAATATGAACTTGTTGATGCAGTAAAGAAGATTGGTGAAAAAATTATGGATGGTTCTTTAAACATAAAGGAGATAAATGAAAAAGAAATTGAATCAAATCTTTACACTTCACATCTTCCACAATCATCTCCAGACATGATATTAAGGACGTCTGGAGAAAAAAGACTTAGTGGTTTTCTAATTTGGCAGAGTGCATATAGTGAATTAGTTTTTATGGATATTTTTTGGCCTGAATTTAGAAAGATTGATTTGATGCGAGCTATTAGAACATTTCAAGAAAGAAAAAGAAGAATGGGAAAATAAAATGATTGAAGAAACATCGGCAGGAATTGTAATATTCAGAAGAGAGGATTCAAAAATATTATTTTTACTATTACATTATCCATCAGGACACTGGGATTTTGTTAAAGGTAAAATGGAAAAAGGTGAAACACGTCATCAAACAGCAATAAGAGAAACAAAAGAAGAAACAGGAATTACAGACGTCACTTTTGTGGAAAACTTTGAAGAATGGATAGAGTATAATTTTCAATTTCAAGATGAGATCGTTCATAAAAAAGTTGTTTTTTTCTTGGGAGAAACAAAAAATAAAAACATAACAATTTCTCATGAGCATCTTGATTATACTTGGATGGATTATCTTACTGCAATGGATAAGACAACATTTGATAACGCAAAAACAGTTTTGACAAAATCATATTTACTTCTTAGTAAGACTCTGCAGTCGTAATTCTTTTGCGATAGAGATAGGGTTTTTATCATTAAGAATAGTCCTCCCTACAATAAGATAATCTGTGCCTGCAGACATAACTTCGTGTGCACTTCCACCTTGTGTTCCAACACCAGGAGAAAAAATATTCAATTTTTTGCCTACATTCTTTGAACAATATTTTATAATTTCTGGAAAAGTTGCTCCAACTACAATTCCATCGACTTTAGCAGCAAGGGCCCAATCTAAAAATAATTGATAGAGTCGTTGTTTTTTTCTTATTTTAATTTCCATATCGTAGGATAGTTTTGCTTCGGGTGCACTCATATGGCAAAGTGTAATAATGCCTTTGTTATTTTTGTGAGCAGATTTTACAAGATTCTTTAGGCTTTCTAATCCCATGATGGGATTTATGATGACGGCATCAAACCCAAAATTCCATAGATGTTCAGTAGTAATCTTATTGGTATTTCCAATATCATTTAGTTTAATGTCTGCAATAGTTTGTAATCCATATCGATGAGATATATTGTTAATTCGAGTTATCTCTTTAGTACCTAGAGGCAACAATAAATGAAAATTTAACTTAATGCCACTCAAGAATGGATGAAGTTTTTTTATATTTTCGATGGTTTTGGATTCCAAATTACGTGTAGAAAGATCATAATCATTAGCAAGAATTACTTTACCATTACTTTTTGAGATTTTTGAGAGTCTAGTTTTGAAGGTGGCCATAATCTACAAGTGGATGTGTATCTTTTAGTTTTATTATTTTGATGTATGAATATCCGTGTTCTGATGGGTTTTCTACAAAAGAGGGGTCTAATCCATTATTTGTTGAAAATTTCAAAAAAGGTTTTTGTGGATCTTTATCAAGTACAACATGACAAAAATAAGAGGTACCCTCTTCATTGAAATTCATGAAGACGCCAATCAACCATTTTTGATTGTGTGGAAACAAAAACAATGGAAAAGGGATTTCTTCAAAGCCCCAAGTAAGTTTTGCAAGGCTAGCCAGATCTTCCAATTCAATAGGTTGGTACCTATCAAGAGTACCATTTCCAGGCTTTAGAGTTTCTGGGAGAGATTTGATCCTAACAATCGGAGAATAAAGTTTACTAGAATCAGAAGTAGTATTTACTAATCCTGATTCTTCTTTTCCACCTTTTAGACCATAGCAAATATAATGTCCATTATTTTCTAGTGGCGTATAGTACACAATTGGTTTTTCTTTAAGAATATCCATTTGAACAGATAAAACTTGTTTTCCATTATGTTCATGAAGAAATGATACACGAGGAGCACGCTCAAGTGCACATACCAATCTGGAAAATTCTAAAGTAGAATAGACTTGAATGTATCTAGGTAATTTATCCACGCAAATTTCTTGTTGATATTCAAATTAAACTTATCCAAAAATTTTCAGGCTAGATTCTTCTATCAATAACATCATTGATGTTCGGACCGGTTCCAATAATTGTTACAGGCGTGCTTAATTTTTGCTCGATGTTTTTTATGAAAGATTTTCCTTCTTCAGGAAGATCATCGTAAGATGTCATGCCTGCACAATCTGGAAAAATTACATCTAATTTTGTAATAGCTATTTGAGTTGCGCTATTTAGCATGATTGCACGTTTGGCTAAATCAAAATCAAAATCTGCTGTGCGTCGCTGCCGACCAGTAACAGTTCCAAATTCAGACCATCCCTTTCTTTCGGCTTCTTCAGGCGAAAGTTCTTTTCTTAATGGGCCAGTACCTACACGAGTTACATATGACTTGAACACAACAATTACCTCATCAACCTTTTTTGGACCAAGCCCAATATCAGCACAAATTCCGGAAGCAGTCACATCCTTTGATGTGACAAATGGATAGGTTCCATGCCATAATGAAAGAAAAGTTCCTTGAGTACCTTCTACTAATATTTTTTCATTATTTGATAGTGCCGAATTAATCTGTTCAGGAACATCTACAATTAGTGAAGATAATGAGTCGAAATCTTTTGCAAGTTTTAAAACTCTCATGGCTCTATCCGCATTTGCAGGCCCAGTACCAGAACCGGTGCTGCCAATCTTTTCTTTTAATTCTCCCTTTGAATCACGAGTTAAATGAGTTGCTTCAATTATGCCGCAATGTTTATCAATAAATGAACGTCCAGAAGCATCAAAATCTCGGATTTCTTTTAACAAGATATCTGGATTGATTACAACACCAGGACCAATCATTACTTTAGCATTCTTGTTAAGGAAGCCACTTGGAAGCATTCGAACTTTGTAAATTTTGTCATCATCTCTAATAGTATGTCCTGCATTTGGCCCTGCACCTCCACGAACAATAATTTTTGGATTATCTTTAATTGCCAAATATGAAATAATTTTGCCCTTTCCTTCGTCACCAAAAAACCCACCAACTACAACTGTAGAAGTCATGATGTTGAGCTCAAATTGGGTTTATTTAAGCTAAAGTATTATCATATGTTTTAATATCTAAAAAATACAGATGTGGACGATGGCAGGACCAAACTATGCTGGAAATATAATAGTAAACTTGGCAAATCTTCCAGATTTTCTAAGAAAACCAATTTTAAAAAAAAGAATGATGGAGTTTTACACATTATCAGAACCAGAAAAAAAAGAGATAATCAATAATGCTCTTCAAGCAGGACCAACAATTCCTTTTCCAAATTTCTCAAAACTTTTCAAGACATGGTTGGAGATATTAACTACATTAACAGAAGAACAAAGAGAAGGATTGTTCTATGCATATATCAGCGAAATAACACAATCACCACAGAAATTGATCACTTTTAATTTAGATGGAATTTTAGAAATTTATCTTACATTAGATGAAGAGAAAAAAGTAATTCTTGCTAGGACAATTAAAGGAATCATCAATAGTCTAGAGGGCGAAAAGAAAAGAAGAGTGTTACTTGTTATTCCAGATAATGCAAAAAAGCATTTGAGTCTTTAAACATTGGGATTGTCTGGTTTTCTATTATCCTCATTTGTGTAATCTATAATATCTCCTTCAGGCGTAAGAACTCCTACGAAGATTTTTTCATTTTTTTTCAATAGTTTCCTATGATCTGGCAAAGACATATCAAGTCTCATTTCATTCATGACCATTACGCGGTATTCCTTCCACTCTGCCCAGCATTTGTTACAAACAGGATACTTTTCTGCAGTAATATCTAGATCTTCATTTTCAGGAATAGAATTCTTACATTTTGTGCAAATACGACTCATAAGTAAAGTAAGTTTAAACTCCTTTTATTGTTTTTTGACAAAAGAGAACAAATCTAGAATATCATCATTATATCTATTAGTATCATGAAAAGACCTGACTGCACCATAGGAATCTTCTTTTGCAGTCAGGTAATGGTCTGGGTTAAACGATATGACAAGTGCTTAACTTGATTATGTATTGTTATGTTTAAGATAAAAGGGAGTTGGGTGTATGTGTAGTAAGCCTTTAGTAATCGATCCTGTGAGTCAGATGTTATTCCTTAGGCTCTAAAGGATTTGTCATCTTAATTTTGTCTGTTACATTTTTGATTTTGTTTGTCACTTCTTCCGCCTTTTCTACAACCTCTTTTCCGTCCACTTTTGATATTGACTCTTTGGCAGTCTCAACAGATGATTCAATCTCTGGCTTCAACACTTCTAGTGTGTTAGTATAAAATAGAATCATACTGACTGCAATAATTCCAAAAATGATTCCTAGGAGAATTCCTTTACCCATAAAGGATTACATTTTCTTGGGAAAATTAAGCTTTGGTCATAAAAATGTGTTTTAACTTGTGTTTTTAATTTTTAAATGATAAAAATATTCCTGACATATAATATAATTAGGTGTAATGCCAATGGATACATTAAGACAATGTTTTATTATTTTAAAGGATAATCAAGATAAATTATCTAAACATCGATTATTGAAAATCTTGAATCAAAATACATGAAATAACAGCTGATCGTCTTTTGTATATTCTGAATGATAATATTTTTTATATTTAATTAAATAAAAAGAAATACTAGTAAGATTTCGAATGTAAAGTAATAATAAATATCATCTAAAAAGAAGCATGTGAAGATCAAGTGTCCAAAATGCAAGGAAAATGCAGAATTGGCAATGGATTTCTCTTTAGTAAAATGTGGTAAATGTGATTTGGAGATGAGTTATGGTGAATATGTAAAATTTGTTGCACACAATGAGAGAACATATTCAGATATTCTAGGAGATTACACAGGTAGTACAGAAGGTCAATCCTCAGGTTCTTTAGATGAATGGGATTAAGTAAATCATTCATCAGATTAAAATAATTAGTAAAATAGATTTCTAAACGTAATTGGAATTTTTGTTAGAAAATATTCTTAATATGGTTGGGTTTTTGGTAGGACTTGGAATAGGAATAATGTCTCTAATTGGGTTTAGAAACACAGGTAGTCCAACTTTATTTAGATTAACAATTGCATTTTTTTCAATTAGTTTAGGTTTTTTTGTAATTTGGGCAGGATACACTATAGAAGATTTTATAATAAAATCAGGAAGTTTAGAAAGATGGATTCAAACTGTAGGAATTGGAATTCAAACTGTAGGATATTTTTTTATTGCATTTTCACACAGCATAAAATCATTTTTTCCAAAATCAAGATACTTTAGATCAGTTGGCATATTGCCATTATTCTTGGTTTCATCAGTACAAATAGAACATATTTTCAGATCTGTTTCATTTATTCTACTGGCGTATGGAGCAATTGAAACAATGTTATCATATTTTGAAAATAAAAATAAAGGAGCCATATCAGTTGCAATAGGATTAGCCCTTCTTGCTCTAGGAGAATTTTTAGGATGGTATTCATTTGTATTTCCAGAATCAATCCTCTATTCAGTTTCTATGACGATCAAGATAAGTGGTTTAATTGCATTATTCATTCCTGTTAGCAAAATACCACTAACTAAGATAAAATTTGATGAAGATTTTAAATAATTTTTAATTAGGCTTAATTTTTCGGCAGGATTAAAAATTGTCAAACTATTTTATCTTTTTAGTATATTGCAAAATATCAACCCACTCTCATAGAAATTATGAAAATTATCTATAGATAAGCATGGTAGAGTATAGAACACATATGAAAATTATTGGGGACATCCTATCAACTACACGAGATGATCTTCAAGATGGAGATGGTGCAACAGTAACTTATCTCATTAGAAAAGCAAATATTTCACATTCTAGGATTTCGAGAATTCTAAAGACATTAGTGTCACAAGGCTTGTTAGAACAAATAGAATCTAAGGGTTCTAATAAATATAGAATTAGTCAATCAGGTAGAGAATTTCTTCAAGCATATTATACATTCAGTTCTTTTGCAGATAACTTTGGTCTTACCATCTAATATTCATTTTCTTCAATCTC
>JAOTTW010000067.1 GCA_029864235.1 Candidatus Nitrosopumilus sp. | reverse complement strand
GGTCGGCAGCAGAAGACTGCGTTGATAGGAAGGTGGTGTAGATCACAAGCTTCGGCGAGTGGTGAGCCAGCCTTTACTAATAGACCAACACACCGGTTCAGCCACTTACATAGAGACTATGCGCGATTGATTATATTACACGACTCGATGATTTTATTTTTAATTTCCTTAGCGTATGCTGTACATTATTTTTATGACTTTTTGATCTATTTTGTTAATTGTCATTTTAGGCATGCATAGGCACCAAAGAAGGTCATCAAGTATGTCATTCTTCATGAATTGTATCATTTTAAAATCAAAGAACATTCCCTACACTTTTGGAATCTAATCGCAAAGCAAATGCCTGAATATGAAGAATCAGTGGAATGGCTAGAGATAAACGGAATTAGAATAAGTTAGACTAACAAATTTTTGAATCTTAAGGTGTCTCCCTCTGAGTCAAACAAAATAACAAAATTTGATAGTAAATGAATTATTCTTTACTTTGTTTTTCTAAAAAATCCATAAACGACTCCCCCTCATACTCTACATAATCATCTATGGCCTTGGTTTCAATATCCTCTAGAAACTGATTGTATACAGTTTCACGTTCATGCTTTAAGGGAGGTGAACAAAAACACATCTCAGACCATTGAATTATGTTTGGTTCGATTATCTTGGCACGTTTCATTGAATTAATAATTTCTTGACCGTCAGGTTTCTGATCCTGAATTGTACCATCTATTAGTTTTTGATAAAACTCTTTCATTTTTCCTTCAATGTATCGAGCTTTAACTGAGTAAATTGACATGAATCTACATTGTAATCTATATTATTATTTTTTACATTGATTTTTTAGATTTACACGTGGGTCTGATAATTAATTAACCATAACTTTTCCAGTCATCCAAGGATGAGCTATGCAATAATAGTCAAACGTACCTTCTTCATCAAACTGATTTGTGAAAGTTTTTCCTGGTGAAATTAATCCACTGTCAAAAATTCCATTAGGACCGTCTGAAGGTATTCCGCTTGTAGCAGTATGAACTGCCATATCATCATTAGTCCATGTGACACTGGAATGCTCCTTTATTGAAGCAGAGTATGGAAGGTAGCATTCATTTGTCTGCCCACATTCAGGAGAAGCAGAACCCAGAGCGATTGACACTTGTGTACTTTGGGAATTTACGCCAGTTTCACTAGTTTCAGTTTTTTTATCATCTGCATCATCATTTATACTATCTGCAAATTGCTGATTTTGCATCCATTGCTGCATCATTTGTGGATGGTTCATCATGTGGTTCATCATTTGCTGTTGCATTTGTGGGTCACTCATCATGTGATTCATCATAGGCCCCATCATGTTACTCATCATTCCATGCATGTGTTGAGGGTTTTGCATCATCATTCCATGCATTGTCTGCATTGACTGAGGATCACTCATCATGTGATTCATCATATCTTGCATGTGTTGAGGGTTTTGCATCATCCATCCAGGACTTGTAGTTTGATCTTTTTGTATTGTTGAACTTTGCATGTGTTGCCCCGTCATCATTCCTTGATTCATCATTCCATGGCCCATGTTACCCTGACACCACGCACATCCTGATCCCATCATGCTTTGATTCATGGATTCCTGCATGAACGGACACCAAGGACAATTCATTGTACCATTCATCATCATTCCATGATACATTCCACTGCTCATCATTGGGTCTCCATGTATCATCCCCATCCACTGCTTATTGGATTGCATATTCTGCATCATCTGTGGATTCATCATCATGTGGTTCATCATTTGTTGGCTTAGTTCAGGATCATTCATCATAGGCCCCATCATATTCATCATCCATTGATTATTTTGTGTCATTTGCGGCATCCAATTATTCATCATAGTTTTCATGTGTTGTGGGTTATCTCTCATCCAATCATGCATGTGTTGAGACATTTGCGGATTGTTTATCATTGCACCCATTACTCCATGCAAGTGGTTTTGATTTTTTGCTAAAAGTTCAGTATCAAAATTTCCCCAATCCCTGTCTGCCAATTTCCAATAAGTGAAAGGACTAACACATGTAGGCATTCCCATATTATTTATCATGAGAACTTTGCCATCAGCACATATGATTTGATTGGGATTTGTTCCCATCATCATCTGCTGTTTTGGAGTCATCATAGTTTGAGCCATGATCTGTTCAGAAAGTAATGAGATTGAAATTGTAAGGATAACGATAATTGTAATTCCTGAAAATATAGCATTTTTCATGTGTTTTGAACACTGTTTTTGATAAATTTAAAGCGTATACCCATTTTCACAACTGATTCTAAAAACAGGAAAGTATGATTCATGTTATGACGACTAGGATTTTTTTAGATCATTTCGAGCATCTTTAATGATTGACCAAGATGATTGGAGAAAGAGACTTGCAATCAATCCAGATGCTATGAGGTCAGGCCATGATGTGTCTGTCCAAAAGACAAAGCCCTGCAGTAATTTCTAACTTTGAATTTATTCCCCAAACGGGCATAATCTCATTTTCCATTGACCGACCTCAATATGTGATAATGTATATTCCAAGTGAATTTGTCACATCAAAAATGGTAGTAACGGTAAACGGCAAAATTCCAAACGAGTTGGATGCAAAAAACAATATCTTTGGAGAAGAAATTGCAATGATACGGTTTGTTCCTAACGATGCAGGATTGGTAATGATTACTCCATTATCTTAGTAATCAATTAATGTAATCAACAATCTTTTCAATATACTACAATAAATTGAATATGTTAATAGCCAAGATTATTTAATCGGCTAATTGCTTTGGAGGATTTTCTTTGGATTAGTTTTATCATCATAGTGACATCTGGCATCCTAATTGATCTGTTTTCGGATCACTTTCATAGATTTTTCAAAAAGCCCAAATCAAAAGACAGCTTTAAACTGGAAATATCTTGGACTATAATCTGGATTTCAGTAGGAATAGGATTTGCAATTCCAATTCATTTTGTTTTAGGGGAAGCAAAGACAATAGAATATGTTACTGGTTACGCTCTAGAAAAAGCCCTTAGTGTAGACAATCTGATGGTATTTGTTCTAATTTTTACTTCACTTGGAATCTCGCATATATTGCAACATCGGGTTTTGATGTGGGGGATAATTGGCGCCATTTTTATGAGAATAGGGTTTATCCTGGCAGGCATCTCTCTTCTAGAATCATTTCATTGGATGATCTACGTGCTTGGCGCCATACTGATTTTTACCAGTGTTAGGATGATAACAAAAAAAGAAAAAGAGAAGTTAGATATTGAAAAGAGTTTTTCAGTCAGGTTTCTCAAAAAGTTTATTCCCATAGACTTATCTGATAATCAATCAAGGTTTCTAGTAAAAAAGCAAGGAAAACGATTTGCCACAATACTCTTGGTGGCGTTGGTCTCAGTTGAAATGACTGACCTAGTATTTGCACTTGATTCCATACCTGCTGTTTTGTCAATTACAGATGATGTCTTTATTGTCGTCACTTCTAACATATTTGCAGTTCTAGGACTTCGTAGTCTGTATTTTGTCATTGGTCGAGGAATTGAAAAGATGGTTTACCTGAAATACGGACTCACGATACTTCTTGGGTTTATTGGAATCAAGATGATAATATCCGAGTTTTACAAGATTGACGTGGTGTACTCGCTTGTTGTAATTCTTTCAGTTTTGGGACTAACTGTGATGTTTTCATTGATGAAAACCCGTAAATCAATGCACTAAACTTTCTAGATGTGTTTTATTCATTTTCCAGCATCCAAGTTTGATTTTGAGATTTATACATTATTTTGTTCCACGTGGGTATCAAAAATACATCATTAACTATATCCCCTACCACAACGTGCTCTCATTCAAATTTGAACTGCTTTACATAGTGCAAAATCTAGAGGCCTAACTATATGCCCAGCACAACGTGTATGAGGATATAGTTAAGAGGTCAGTTTTGGTAATGTGTAAAACAATCAAAGAATTTTTTTAATGCTGCCCACATTAGCATTTGATAGTGTTTCAATTGAAGAACTATAAATCAATAAAAGATAAAGTGGAGCAATTAAGAGATGTGACAACTAGACCTATGTTTGGCTATCAATGTTATTCAATATCAAAAAAATTTTTTGTAGGATTTAGCAATAAAAATGATTTTCAAATCATTGTAAGACTGCCAAAAGAAAAACAATCAAGCGCAATCATTCATGAAGCGATAAAACCATTTTCACATGGAGCTAAAATGGGATGGATTGAGATAGATTCAAAAAAGATCATAAATTCAAGTACTGCAATGAAATGGATTATTCTAGCGTATGAACATGCTCAAAGTCTTTCAAAATGATTAGATGAATAATATAAAAATAACAAGACTTTTCAAAGATTTTAATTTCTTGTTTTGAAATATAGAAAAACCATTTAATTTCAATAAAGAGATTAAGTTTCTGATTTACATTCTAAGAGATTGAAATTATTTTTTATTATCTACCAAGAATATCTTAATTATATAGAATCAGCATTTCATAATTTGTTTTCCCAGTAATTTAGCAGAGTTCTGCAACTGATTGTACTATGATTTTTCAAGTTCGATTTCTTGAATTACTATTTTATTTCTCTTGGTTATTACCAAAACTCAGCGACAAACATCATATACTCGATGTTTTCTTTCAAGTAAAACAGAATCTAAGGCAGAAATTCTTTGAGAATAATCTTGTGTTCAAAGGGCAAAAATAGACTTTTTGTACTTAGAATAGCAAGTCTAGTTTGTAACTGATTATTTTTCCATACTAAGATAATTTAAGAAATTTCTACCATTATCTGTAATTATTTATACTAAACACTGTTTCTTTTTCATACTGTTTTAGATTGTATTATTTGTGAGAATTTTCAATACACCAAATACAACTATCATATCCTTCGGAATTGGCTTGTGTAAAAGTATCTGGAATAAAGTACCTCTTGTGAACTATCATGATTTCATCTATTTGACAATTGTCTTTTTGATTAAGAAGATCATGAACTTGTCTTTTGTTGTTATCTCCCAAATAGTTTGCCATACTGTTTAATGCCTAAAGTACTATAATATGCTGGTTATTTGTATGCATTACACTAATTTGATAAAAACTTACACAAAAACACATTCTAAAAATACTATGATTAAAGATTCATTATATGTGACAAAATTATAAATCTTAAGTAATAATTTCTTACACATACATTGTTATATACTGAGACTTGGTCTTGTACTGGCACAAATCATAAAGTGATTTCTATTACAGCTTGTGTTCTTAAATGGGTCTCATGAACTTTAATTTGATGGAAAAATCCTAGTCTAATCGCACTAACTTTACCTGATACAAAAAATTCACAATTAATTTAGCATTATTTTTTAAAACAATTGCATCCACAATCAAACATTCCAGCTTTTCCCATACACTGATCATGCTGCTCATTATAGCATTTATTGCAAATGACCAATAGTTAATTGCTCTTTATGTGAGTTTTTTCATGGGCGAGCACTTTTTCAAAAGTATCCATCCATCCTTCCCAATGAAAACTGCAACTTTTACAATGATATTTCATTTTATTTTCCTGCATCCTTTAGTTTCTCTTTCTTTGATTCTTTGAGTGAATCCAATTTATCTGGTGCTTTGGTCTTACAAACACTCAACTTCAATTTTGTAATTAATTCCTTTAACATGTGTATGTTTATTATTCTCTTGGATATATACCGGCTTAATTTCCAAATATAATCCATGATTTTCTATATGCTTTACTTCATTTCTATAATTTTTTTCTTCCGCTATGTATAGAAAAACTGATCTATATATGCAAAAAATAAGGTAATTGATCTACGAATACTTGTAAGTGTAGGCATTAACACAAAAAAAGTGAGAATATGGAAATCCAAAGTTACAGAAAAAATTACGATCTTTTCTAGCTTAGAATTCTTATTTTCTTTTGCAAAATATCAATCATTTCATTAACCAGATAATCACCATCATGTACCTGATTTGTTCCTACTATTTCCTTAATTCGAGTCATTGTTGCACTGGTAATTTGCAGTTGTGGCATATATTCTGATATCTTTATTCATATTTAAAGAAAATAAATTTCCTTTCCAAAAATTATTTGATGAAATTTAACTGGAATAATCTAATCTAAATTTTATTTCTCATCCAATTCCCGGGCTCGGCATTGATGGTGAGGCCTCATTTGGTTTTTCCAAGCTTTTTTTGGTTTGTTCTATAAGACGTTCATTGTCTTTGCTGATTTGCTCAAGGTTTTCTTCAAACTCTAAAGTATCAATTTTTACATTTATTATTTTAGCTAATGTTTCTATGGCTTTTACAATTGCATTGGAATCTGGAAATTTCATATTACAAATGGTATACAAAATTAAATTTGGGATATCAGATTTTTTTAATGCCGAAATCACTCCTGCATCTGCGCCAACAATAGATGCATCAGTAATTACCGAAAGATTGTATTCTTGTAACATTTTTTTTGATATCTCATTTACTGTGAGTCCAAAAGATGCAGGTGGGTTTTCTTCTGGACCCATAACAATCATTCCACGAGGAATAATAATTTTATCGACATTGATTTTCTTGCAATATTCGATTACGCTTTTAACAAAAATAAATGCAGATTCTGAAAAAAGTGGAATGTTTGATAATATGACATAAATGTTATCTTTGTTATAAATCTGAAACGGTCCATAAACATTTCCATTCTGTATTCTCACTGAGGGAGAAATTTCAAATGCTTCTAATTCTCCTATTCTTTTCATTTTTAATGACTTGACAATATATGATACTGCAAATGCTCCTACTAGACCTGTACTTGGAAATCCTACGATTGTTATTTTTTCATCTTCAGGCATATACTAAAAATTATAAAATTAGACTATAATAAATCCAACTTTATTTTCGTAGGTAAAATTAATGTCATAATCTTAAATAATTTTTTCATATTGTTTTGTTTCATGCAGTTTACATAGGAATCTATGTTCCTTCTCTATATTTTAATGAGGAACTAAAATCCAAATAATCAGTGAAATTTTCCCAGAATAAAATAAAACTAAAATTTTAGGAATTTACCGTTGCCCTTAGCATCCAGACTCTCTTCTCATGGTTTTCCATCAAACCTGTAAGAAAGTCACTTGTCTCTACATCATGAAAACTATTTACAGATTTATCAACATCTGCTCTCAAATTTCTAATACCCTCCTCATGGTCTGCAATTAGATTGGATAACATTTGTTTATCTGAAGGATATTACTCAAGATGCTCCTTGAGTCTTGCATGAAATTTTAGTTCATCTATTGTCTCTATTGCCTTTCCTCCAAGATATCTTATTCTTTCAACGACATTATCGTTGAACACTTCAATTCCCTCATTGGTCCTAAAGGACTTGCGATAGTCATTAAAGTGTGATTGATTGTGAATATTTGATTCTGAAATATATGTAAATCCTTTTTTTAAAAGCAACAAGTATTCTTAAATGAAATATGGTTCAAGTCAATCTCTTTTTTAGTTGTGACATATACTGTGGCGTTTTCTATTGGAAATTCTATTGTAATAATATTTTTTTATGATATATAGAAAAGTTTCTCGAACAAAGAGAAGCAACAAAGGCATTTGACATATAGTTATACTGCTGCCATGTAGTCATCTGCTTTGTCTATGTGCTCTTTGCGAAAAAATCTTATTTTGATTAGGTACAATATACTAAGAACTATTTCTACAGCCATTGCCAATATGATAAATGATGCTATTTGAATTACAAAAGAAGGCATTTCAAGTAATCTTGATAGAATATCTGAAAAAGAGTAAAACTGAGGATTGAATAAAAATATGCCAAGTAATGCAAAAGGAAGTAATTTTGCAATATCTCTTGATAATTCTTCGCTATAATATG
>JAOTTW010000011.1 GCA_029864235.1 Candidatus Nitrosopumilus sp. | reverse complement strand
CAAAATTAATACCAAAAACATCTCATTCTTTTTGGTCTGCTCTGGGTCAACAAATTTCTAATGATATGATCACATTTTTGGATGTTTGGCATTAATTTCATTTTTTTTAAGAGTGAACAATGTTTAGAATAATCTCCTTAGCCTTATTTTTGGGTATGTTTGGTTTGTTTTCTATATCTTCAGCATGGGCAGCGGAAGGCATGTTGTTTTCTGTAAACAGCATGGATAAATTTGAGGTAGGACAGAATCCTTTCATTTATGGTACAGCAACAGATTATGATGGTAATCCTTTGTCTGGTGTAGAGATTCAGGCAAATTTCCCTACACGAGTTATAATGGCAACAACTGATTCTGCAGGAGAATTTTCAATTACATCTCCAGTTCCTGCTGAACTAGGAATGTATACTGTTACAGTCTATGCTACAAAGAACAAAATGTCTCTAAACACACAGGTGACCTATGAAATAATAGACAGGCAACAAATAGCAACGTCTGATATTTCAAAAAGCAATTTAATTCCTGATGAAAGTATTCCTAAAACAAGTAATTATGATAATAGCAAGTATGATCTATTCTCAAGAACAATTCTTGAGCAGATCAAAGAGCAAAAGACAGATGATGCAAAGAAAAAGATTCTTTCTGAAAACCAACAACGCATTATCGATCAGAAACTACAGGTACAAACAGAATTAGAAAATGATTTAAAATCATTTGAAAAACAAAACGAATTTCATACCCCAAGAAATGCTTTTTTGAGATTTTTGGCAGATATTGATAATTCTGTAAAGAATCTCTTTTGGAACCAATTCTTGTTTACGGAAAAAAAGACGGATGATGCACACAAGGCCAAAATAATTGCTCTTGAGGAAGGCAAGTCTTCAGTTGAAGCAATGAAGATCTTCCAACAAAAGGCAGCAATCACCCAAAATGAAATTATAGAATACAACGAGAATTTGAGTAAGAAATATGGAAATGCAACATCTAGTGTTCAAGAGCCATTAGATGAAGAAAATGAAATTCCACTTGAAGAATGATGATGCTATGTAGGTTCAAATTACTTGAAAACCTAAAAAACAAATACATCGTAATTCTAGTATGAAAATCACTGAAATCGAAATTGATGACAGCCAAACTGGCTATTATTGGATTCAAATTTATACTAGTAACATGAAACAAGCAATTTCATTAAAACATCAAATCTTAGCTGACCAGACAATACGAGAAAGATTGAAAAATGAAATTATACAAAGTCAAAACATCATAGCAAACTCAACAAACCAAATGGAAATGGCAGTCCAGAATTTTCTTATTCATAAACTCCAGATGATTCTTGGAGAGTGATTCTATTATAATCAATGTCTGTAATCCACATGTTCAATTAAACCAAAGATGATTTTTTCAAGTCTAGTAATGAAAAGCTTGATTCTTATGTGTTCTAATTTTATTGGTTAATAACAAATTTCACCTCCTCTAACTTCCGCGATGCTTGTTTTTTTAAAATGAGTTTTGAAATTCACACTTGTACTCAGTGATTGTTTTTAGCCTAAATCTGAATATGTTTTTTCAATACATCTAAAAATCATAATAAAACTATCTACTAACATAACCTATGTTCTTGCATATGGTGCATCTAATATTTTCCACAAATTCATCACTTGTAGGTGATGATAGATCAATATCTGTTGGAATCTCTATCATAGGCGTGGTTTTACAGTAACTACAATAGAGTTTCTCTTTTCTTAAATCAAGGGTTTGGTTCATAACAAATACCGCTCAAACAAATATTTCTCATTATTCATTATTTTATGGCATACCTAAATTAAAAAATGACAAGAAATCTAAATTATCAAAGACAATCTACTCAGTGAAAATAGGTTTAACTCTTAATATTAGACTGTTTTTGCCTCCTTTCATGGACCTTAAAAAAATCCTTGTACCTATTGACGGTTCAAAAAAATCTTTTGAAGCATTAGATCGAGCACTAACTCTTGCAGGATTTACACATGGGCAGGTAACATGTATCCATGTAATCCCTCATGTTGCAGAAGGTGGTGCCAGAACAAAGGCATTTGATAATCAACTAAAAGAAGATGGAACTATTCTCTTAAAAAAAGCATCTAAAAGAGCAGGAAATAAAAATGTCAAATTTTTTACAAAGCTACTAAGGGGCTCTCCTAGTCATATTACATTAAATATTGCAAAATCTGGCAAGTTTGATCACATTGTCATGAGTACTACTGGTTCTGGTTCGGCTTCAAATGATATGATTGGAAGTGTATCTAATTATATTCTTCATAAATCCAAAATTCCAGTATATCTAATCAAATGAACTGGTGAGATTGTTGTCTGATTTAAATTCAATTTTACAAAAGCCCATCATGACTGAAAAAAACTCTTCAGTTTATCATGTGATTTCTGAGCTCACAAAAAATAACATTAGTAGGTTGATAATTACTGATAAGAATTACCCTGTAGGGATTGTCACTGAAAAAGATATTGGATTGTTTTTGCTAAACAATGACACTGAAAAAAATCTAGATGATGTTTCTATATCTAGCATTATGAATAATCTCACATCAGTTCATGATTCAATGAGTGTTGAGGATTGTGCAGAAATGATGCTTGAAAAAAAAATTGGTTCCTTGGGTGTTGTCTCAAATAACAATGGTCTTGTTGGAATAATTACCAAAACTGACCTTGCTTCTTATTATGTCGATAATTGTGAAGGAAGGCATAGTGTTGGTGATGTTATGACCATTTCCTATATCTCGATGAATTCTGAAGATTATCTCAAAGATGTTGTTTCAAAAATGATTGGAGAAAAAATCTCTAGACTCTTTCTAAAAAATAATGATAATGAACTTGAAGGAATCATAACTTTTCGAGATTTGTTTAATGTCTCTTTGGAGCAAGGAAATTCAGATACTGTGTTAGATAATTCTGATCCTGCAATCTCTATCTTGTTTACAAGAAAAGGGTTTCTTTCTGATTCTGGTTTTGGAAAAACCATTCAAGCAAAAGATGTCATGAGCAAAGACATTGTGACTGTTGACTTTAAGGATGATTTAGTTGTAGCATGCAAGGCTATGATTAAAAATAAGATTAATGGTGTTGGAGTTAATATTAATGGAAAACTTGGTGGGGTTGTTAGCAAAACCGACATTTTAAAAGCAATTTACATAGACAAGTAAAATTTTTCTATACTTGAAAATTTGATTAATATAAAAAAATACCTGTTTAAATGAGCTTTTATAATTAAAAAATTCTTGATTTTACCATATGTTATACTGTTTTTCCATTAATTGGAAATCTTTCTCTTTTTGTCTGCTATTGTTTTTAAGTTTCTGTGATGTCTGATATTTTTATCTGTATTCGTCTCCACAGTCTCCGATTATCTCAAACAGATCATTTGATTTTGATGTGATTTCTTTTATCTTCTCTTTATCTTCTTTATCAAGTTCAAGTTCAAAGACCTTGGTATTGTCATTTCTATGTTCTGATATTCCTAATCTTGCTCCTATGATCACCCCTGCAACTACAGGTTTGTCTAAAACGAATCTAGTTGCAACGTTTGAAATGCTTGATTTATGTTTTATTGCAATTTGGTTTAAGACCTTAAGGAGCTCTTGGAATAGTTGCCACCCTCCCCAAATATCAATCATATTTTTGTATTTTTGTAGACTGAGAGTGTAAAGGTCTGATCTTGTTGGTTCAGGTTGCTTTAGATATTTCTTAGAAAAAAATCCACCAAGAAGAGTTCCATAGGTAAGCAGTTTGATTTTGTTTTTCTGACAAAATGAGGACATCATTTTTTCTGGTCTTTGATCTAAAATTGAATATTGTACCTGATTGGAAACAAGTTTGAATCCTTGCTCTGTAATGTGTTCTGCTTTTTCGGTATTGAAATTTGTAAGTCCTAGATGTTTTATCTTGCCTTCATTCTGTAAATCTGACAGATGCTCCAAGGCATCAAGATAATTTGAATTATTATAATCCCACCAATGAAATTGCAATAAATCAATTGATTTTACATTCATTCTCTGAATTGAACTGTTTACATGATACTCGACAATTGATTTGGACATAGGGCCTGTAGGTGGTACAAATTTTGTCAAACCCTGTATTTTTGAGAGTTCATTTTCTCCATCATCTTTTTCAATCTGTTGTCGGAATTTGCCAAAAAATATTTCTGCAGGACCGTAAATGTCTGCCATATCCCATGTTGTAAAACCTAATTCATGATATTTCATCATCTCAGAAATTGCAGAGTCACTATCTATTTGACCGTGACCCCCTGCTGTTTGCCACATTCCATTTAGTATTTGGCAGATTTGCAGTTCAGGTGCCAAAATGACCGTTTCAAGTTTTGACATTTACTTAATTTCTAGAACCAGTTCATAATGAACTTTGTTTCTTTATTTTATGAAACTTTATGTGGTATTTCTTCATAATTAGACAATGTTGTTCAATCAACTAGGTGTTTAGAAGAATTATTCTATAAAAACCACTTTATCTAAGAAATATTTTTGGATAATCTACAGAACTCATGTCAAAATAATGTGCCTTTTCATACAAAAAAATCATCACTCCTCCAAAAATCACAAAGGCTGCCATAAAGTAAATCATTATATGCAGTATGCCTATTTTTTACTAAAATAATTTCCAACAAATATTATTGTAATTCCCATTATAACAAGCAGGATGCCTGTGATGATATTTGTTGATTCCAATTTCAGGACAATAACCTTATGATACATCTAAAAGATCCTTTAAATTGTATTTTATTAAAAAATATATTATGATAAAGAGATTAGTTCTCTTGTTTCCAATTTTTCTTATTTCGATGACTCTGTTCTCTTTGTCCACCTTTGAGCACGATTTATCTACGCAAACTAGGTCAGATGTGACTTCCCACGCAGATTTTCAAGATGCTTTTTCAGCATTTGCCGTGGAGTCGAAACCTGAAACAATTACTCCTGCTTCTATTGCATATTTTCCATCTCCACTAAAACAAATTAGAGATGGTCAAAGCCCTACAAATGTCACATGTTCTAAAGGATTACAGCTGGTCTTAAAGCAATCAAATGGCCTTCCCGCGTGCATACATCCATCAAGTGTTGCAAAATTAATTGAACGTGGGTGGGCTATTCACATTCTACCTGATTATGATTCTACAAACAACAATTCTGAAATCTTCAAAATAGGACAGTTTGAAACTACTTCAGAGGATGTAAATTATTTCAAGTCATCAAAAGGATGTCTTGCCAGACCCGTTAATGCTGGTAATTACCCTGCTGTAATCATGATTCATGAGTGGTGGGGATTAAATGAGAACATCAAAGAAATGGCTGACAAGCTTGCATCTCATGGGTATCTCGTATTTGCAGTTGATCTTTATAATGGACAAGTAGGTAGCACCTCTGAGGAGGCAAGACAACTGGTCACTTCTTTTGATAAAAGTAGGGGCATCCAAAACATGAATGCTGCAATTTCATATCTTGATGAAAACTATTCTCCAGAAAAATTTGGTTCAATTGGATGGTGTTTTGGTGGAGGACAATCCCTTAACTTGGCACTAAATAATGATGATATGGATGCAACTGTGATTTATTATGGTTCTGTTATTTCTGATACTAAATCACTTTCCTTGATCTCATGGCCTATTCTGGGAATTTTTGCTGAGCTGGATAATGGAATTACAGTAGAAAATGTCAGTGAATTTGAGTCCGCATTAAATGAATTAAAAATCCCAAATGAAATCTACATTTATTCTGGTGTTGATCATGCTTTTGCAAATCCCTCAGGTGAGAGGTATGCTCCTGATGCATCAAAAGATGCTTGGCAAAAAACCCTGAAATTTTTACATAAAAATTTGAATTGATTGATTTTCTAAAATGTCTTTGTCTTTTGCAAAAATATTGTTACTGCTATCATGTAAGATATAGTAGCAATTATTTCCGAAATTACTGATGCTATGAATGGTTGTATGTTAATCTCTAAAAAATAATACAATGTTGGCCATCTAATTCCTAGATATATTATCTCTCCAACACCAAATGATGAAATCAAACTAAGTAATTCTTTTTTGATCAAACTCTTTTTCATTTGTTTGTATCGACTTTTGTTATCTAAATAAAACAGACATGAGAAAACCCCAAAATATACTACATATCCTACGATAATAGTAATTGTTGTGTTTAGATGATTCTCATAATCTGATAGTAATTGGGCAACAACTGCAGAAAGTGAAGCAGAAATAATAAAACAAATTACAAAGTTTCGATTAATCTGTAATAACTGTTGATTGAGTTTCATAATACATTGAAATTGTATATGATTATTAATCTTCATGAATTACTATTGCAAAAATATTTGAATTTGTTTGTAAAAAACTTTATATGAAAAAAAGATGTGAGTGGGCAAACAAAGAACCTGATATTTTATATCATGATGAGGAATGGGGTAAACCCGAACATAATGAACAAAAATTATTTGAATTTCTGATTCTTGAGGGAGCTCAAGCAGGTCTTTCTTGGATTACAATTCTAAAAAGGAGAACAGGATATAGAAAAGCATTTTTAAATTTTGCTCCAAAAAAAGTTGCAAAATTCAATGAAACCGATATCCTGAAACTTCTTAACGACAAATCAATAATAAGAAATAGACTAAAGATTACATCTGCAATCAATAACGCAAAACAATTTTTAAAAATTCAAAAAGAATTTGGCTCATTTGATAAATATGTCTGGCAATTTGTTAAATACAAACCTATCAAAAATAATTTCAAAAATTCATCTAATTTACCTGCATCAACTGCCATCTCTAAGAAGTTAAGTATTGATCTTAAAAAACGTGGATTCACCTTTGTTGGACCTACAATTTGCTATGCGTTCATGCAGGCTATAGGTATGGTAAATGATCACACTTCTGACTGCTTTTTATATAAAAAATAATTTTTAAACCATTACTGTTTTTTAAATTTAAAAATAACCTGTGATATTTGATTATTATGACTGAAGGAAAATTTGCAACATCTGTTTCATGTATCGATGGAAGAATCCAATTTTCATTGGCTAAATGGATTAAAGACAATTTTTCAGTTGATTATGTTGATACCATAACAGAACCTGGTGTTGACAAAAGAGTAGCAGAAGACTTTGATCTTGAAGCGATCAAAACCAAAATCTCTATCTCAATTAATGCACACAAGTCTTCATTAATCGTAATTTCTGGCCACTATGACTGTGCTGGAAATCCAGTATCAAATGAGCAGCACATCACTCAAATCAAAAAAGGGGTTGAAGTCATTTCTTCCTGGAATCTAGATGCCAAAGTGGTTGGTGTATGGGTTGATGAAAATTGGAGAGTTAATCCCTTATAATCTAATATTGGTTAGTAACCAAAACTTTCTTTTCTCTGATGAATTTTAGGTTATATGGTATCGTTTTGGAATGTTTTTGAATTTGAAAGAGAAATTTTATTCCTTCTCAAAAACTGCTGGTCCCGGTATATTGTTTGCAAGCACTGCCATAGGTGTATCTCATCTTGTCCAATCTACAAGAGCAGGTGCTGATTTTGGACTATTGCTTTTAGGATTTGTACTTCTTGTGACTTTGTTAAAGTATCCTTTCTTTGAGTATGGTTCTCGCTATGCAAATGTAACTCAAACAAGCATTATTGATGGCTACAAGAAATTAGGAAGACCTGCACTATGGCTTTATTTTCTTTTGACCATCGCTTCTATGTTCTTTGTTACAGGCGCTGTTGGGTTTGTAGCGGCAGGATTTTTTGAAAATCTCTTTGGAATTTCATTTCTTGGAGAGTTTACCATTATAATTTTATTTGCAATATGTGCTTTAATCTTAGCAATTGGAAAGTATACTGCACTTGATGGCTTGATTAAGCTGGTCGCAATTGTTCTTTTGATATCTACAGTTTCTGCATTCTTGCTAACTTTATGGAATGGTCCAATAGATCATGTCCAAGGATTTGAACCCAAAGAACTATGGAATGCATCTGGAATATTTTTCCTTTTGGCGTTGATGGGGTGGATGCCAACTGCAGTTGATCTTTCAAGCTGGAATAGTTTATGGACATTGGAACGAATGAAGCAAACAAACTATCGACCAAAATTAAAAGAGACTCTATTTGAATTCAGGCTTGCTTATCTAATAACTGGAATACTTGCTGTAATGTTTGTGATACTTGGCGCCTTCATATTGTTTGGTTCTGGTGAAGAATTGCCAAATAATAATGCCAGTTTTGCACACAAAATTGTTACCTTATATACTCAAACAATTGGAGATTGGAGTTATCTGATAATTTCTGCTTCTGCTTTCACTGTTATGTTTGGGACTATTATTGCTGTCTTTGATGGATATTCGAGATCACTACAAAGAACAGTAGAGCTAATTTTTACACGACAAGAACTAGTTTTACGTACAAAAATTAGAGCATTTTATGTCATATTTTTGATAATAATCTCAACAGGCTCATTGGTTGTAGTTTTTCAGTTTAGTGATAATCTCAAAGAACTCGTTGACTTTGCAACTACCTTATCTTTTGTGATTGCACCGATAATTGCAATTTTTAACTATAAGTTAGTCACTGGAAATTTTTTGGAAATAGAGTCACAACCATCTATATATCTAAGGGTGTTAAGTGTCATAGGAATTATATTTCTAATTGGATTTGCTGTAGTATTTATTATTACTAGGTTTTATAATTTTTAGATTATATTGGAACCTTAAACTGATTTCATCGCAACCATTACTATGAATTAAGATATTTGTCTTTTCTAAAATGATATTACTATCTGAGTGTAGAGAAACTGTTTTTAATTAAGACGATTATCTTTCTTTAAATGAAACTTTCTAAAAACATGCAAAACGCATTAAACAATCAAATTGCCCTGGAGGCAAATGCATCAAACACCTATATGGCAATGGCATCGTGGTGTGAAGTCACTGGATATGAAGGAGCTTCCAGTTTCTTTTATGCACAATCTGATGAAGAGAGAACACATATGCTAAAAATTGTTCATTATATGAATAATTTAGGAATTTCTGCGGTGATCCCAGCAACTAAATTGCCTGCAACAAACTTCAACTCCCTAGAGTCTATTCTAAAAACAGCTCTAAAGAATGAACAAATGGTAACTACTGCAATACATAAGATGGTTGAAATTGCACAAAAAGACAAGGATCATTCTACATATGCATTTCTAGAATGGTTTGTCAACGAGCAAGTACAGGAGGAAACAAAGTTTGAAACTTTGATACAAAAGTTTGAACTAATAGGTAGAGACAAGCTCGCTATAAATGAGATCGACAAGATTCTGGCAGCAGATGCTGTAACACCTGCATCTGACTCTCCTGCCTGACACTCTTTTTTCTAAAATCATTAATAGCGGATATTTTTCTCATACCTCATGACAGTTACCGTCACAAAAATGCCCGGTGGAATTACTCAGTTATTCAACACTGAAACTGGTAGGGTCACCTACAAGTGTAAGGCCGAATCTGCGTTTATGATAATTGAGGCATTTGGGGGGATTGTAAAGTTTAATCATAAAGGGGCAATGGCTACTGTTACTGGCCACATAACCACACTTGACTCATGTGATGTAATACGAGAAGGTGATCCTAGTTACAAGCATGCATTATCTGAAATAATTCAATCTTACAAAGACTTTGCAAAAACAAAAGCAGAGATGTATGATAAAGAGATCCAATTTCTGGAAAGCAAACTATCTGCTCTATCTTAATTCTCAAGGATTAATGATTAATCTTTATGGCATTTGATGCAATTCTCTATATTGGAATTCTACTTTTATCTGCTAAGTTATTTGGTGAACTGCTACATAGAATAAAGCAACCAACAATTCTTGGTAATGTTGTGGCAGGAATTGTTGTGGGTCCTGCATTATTTGCACTTGTTCAACCAATAGATGAAATTGATCTTTTTATTTCAATAGGAGTTTTCTTTTTGTTTTTTCTTATAGGATTGAAAGAGATTGATGTCCCAGGTTTGTTTAAAGTATTAAGAAAGAGAATATTTGCAGGAGCCGCAATTGCATTTTTGATTCCATTCGGTGCTGCATCTGCATTAGGTATTGCAACTGATATGGAATTTGTAAAGGCATTTGCAATTGCGTCAGTAATAGGTGCATCTAGTCTTGGTGTTACAGCAAAAATTCTAACTGATCTTGGAAAACTCCGCTCGACCTTAGGTTTGGAGATTTTTACAATTACTGCGATTGTAGAATTTATTGCCATTATTTTTGTCAGTGTGATGATTCAAATTCACTCATCTGGTAATGTCACAGATGTTGGAGATATTGTTTGGTTGTTTGTAAAAATGATTCTTTTCTTTGGTATAGCGGGTGCATTTTCAGTATTTACATTGCCTTACTTGATGCGTGCAATAAAGAAGCATCTTAAAGCAAAGGAGATTTATTTTGGCGTAGTAGTTGGATTCATTCTTTTAGTTGCATATTTTGCTGAAATAAGTGGTATTCATGGTGCAATTGGTGCTTTACTACTTGGCATAGCAGTATCTAGAATGCCTAGAGAAGAATACTTCGAGATTTCAAAGAGTCTTGATGCAGTAGGATATGGGATCTTTGTTCCAATTTTCTTTGCTGGAATAGGACTCTATTTTGTTCCTGCATTTTTAGATATTTCAATTTGGATAATTACAGGATTTTTGGGAATTATAGTGGGTGTCAAGTTCTTTGGTTCTTACATTGCTGCACGATTTGCTCATATGAGACCTACAAAAGCAGTAGCTTATGGTGTAATGTCAAAAGGTGCAGTAGATCTTGCATTAATGCTATCCTTATTGGAGTTTGGTTTACTAGAAGAAAATCTATTCTCGTTGTTAGTGTTTGGCACTTTGATCATGATGGTTATGTCTAGTGTATTGTTACAAAAGAGCCTCAAAAAATATGTGCAGGTCAAAATTGGATCCTCTGAAATAGGAATGCTTCCACTTTATTTTAGACAAGTATTATCCAATTTCAAAGTAAGTGATGTGATAACTGAAGATTTTGCAAAGATTCCACACACCATAACAATCTCTGATTATCTTAAACAATACCCTAATGCACAAAAAATCTCTTACCTAGTTTTTGATAATGATGAGAAACTCCTTGGAGCAGTTTCTCCAAAAGAATTCAAAAAAATCAATAAAGATCTTTGGTCAAAAGTTTCAATTGGAAAGATCACTGATCCACATATTGCATATGTCACATCTGATGAATATCTTTTCGCTGTAGTTCAGAAATTGAATTCACAACACTTTGATTTGATTCCGGTTCTTTCCATAAATTATGATAAAGTTGTTGGTGTAATACGTAGTCAAATGATAATGAACTTGCTTGTTCAGGAAGAAAAGAAATAGAGATTATCTTTCATATTTTTCACATTTACAACCTTTGACAAGACATTTTCCATTTCCTTCATAATGGATGGAATCATCATGATAACATCCAATTTTCTTATTGTTACAGTTCATTTTTCTTCTTTTATTAGACAATTATAATTATACATTAATTCTATTGTATTTGTTGGCTGGTCTCAAAAATATAGGAAACTTTTTCTTGTTTATAGTAGGTGGCATTGTTGCTATTATAGTGGGATCTTTTATGATTCGCGGAACTATGCACTTATGGGATAAACCTGATTCAAAAAAACCTGACAAAAATAATGACTAAAAAGCAGGCATTTCAAATTTCTTTTAGACTTGTTACGTGATTCCTCCATTCGAAAATCATTAGATGAATATGTCAAAAGAAGGATTAAAGAGATCCCATCTGAGATTCAACAAACATTTCCAAACATAACGCAAATTTGGAAGTGTACTGATGAGGTAGATTTTCTTTATGGGTACTATGTTGGAAAAATTGAGGAAGGCACATTACACTATCTTCTTAAAGCTACCCGCGCTTCAGCAGGTGGATTTGTTGACACATTTGAAATACGAGGAATTATTGAAACATACAGGGAACATCTGAAGGATTCTATTAAAAGGGGTTTATCAGTGAAGTAGAAATACTACTTTGGTGTTGTACAGTTTATGGTGGGGCCTCAAGATGGTGGTTTTGGATTTGATCAATCAAAAAAATACACCAGTGTTGATAATATAGATGAAGTGTGCGTCCAATGTCAGGCTGGACAGCATAAAAAATGTCTTGCCAAAACAAAAGAACAGTCAAACTGTGAATGTGAACACTGTATAGTCTACGGCTGAATTGTTTTTAGATGAAAATTTTTAATAACATTAACTCTGATTTTTTTTTATGTCTAGTCAATTTCAATTTGATTGCATATACTGTGGAAAAGAATTTGGTGATGATGTAATTGAGTTGGCAAAACATATTGGAAAAGAACATGATCCAACTCGATCTCCTAATTGATATTCAATTAGATTCAATAATACCTTCTATAGTGTATTGTTATGAGTAAAGCTAAACAAATTGCAGCTTGGATTGCAATCATTGGTGGCGGTATCGCATTTTTCTTCTTTTCTCAATTTGCTGCTGAAGCAATGAGGTAAGTTTGAAAATTAATTATACTGTGACTTTTTGATCATATTATGGGATTAATCTCTCAGCAAATTAAGGAATTTTTAGATGTTCAAAAACTAGGTTATGTGGCAACAGTTTCAGATGATAATTCTCCTAATTTGTCTCCAAAGGGTACTATAATTGCATGGGATGATGATACCTTGGCTTTTGCAGACATTCGCTCACCTGATACCATGCGTAATCTCGAGCACAATCATCTTGTTGAAATTAATGTAATTGATCCATTGTTAAGAAAAGGATTTCTGTTTAAAGGAAAATCACGAATAATAAAATCTGGCCAAATCTACAATGAAATCCTAAATCACTATAGAAATAAAGGAATCAAAAGCCCAATTAATGCAATAGTTTTAGTTGATGTTTTTGATATCACAGAGGTTGTCTCTCCTTTATATGATTTAGGCTCTACTGAAGATGAGATAAAATCAAAATGGAAAAAACATTTCCAGGAATTATGAATTTCTTTCACTACCTACTGATCTTTTGATCTCTTCTAATTCATTCTTTGTTTTTTCATGCTCCTCTCTTTCTTTTTCTAGTAACTGCTGAATAGTTTCAAGTTCTTTTTCCTTCATGCTTAATTTTGATTTTAGCGAACCTACTACCGCACTTGCAGCTTCAATAATCCCACTGGTATTTTTCTGATTACTAGTCTCACTTTGTATGAATTCTTTTTCTTTTGGAGATAGTGATGTAGTGGTATTTGTGACTTGAATATCAGGCATATTTGTTAATTCTTGTCTTGCATTGTATAGTCTAGAGTTTACTTCTTCAAGCTCTGTCTGTGCCTGAATTTGCTGTGCACGTATCTTGTGGATTGATTCTTGTTCTTCTGACATCTTGGATTTTATTTCATCATATTCATTTGTAATTTCTTGAATCTCTTGCTTAATTTTTCCTAGGTTTGCCTCTGCTTTGTCATATTCATCCAACGATTTTTTATTTTGACTCAGTCTTTGTTCTGCATTTTCAATTTTTAATCTAATGTCTTTACATTCTCGTTGTATTGTATCATACTCCATTTTTTTCTGGTTTGTCTCTTTTTTCACTTCCATTAAATTGCTAACTGCCTGTTCATACTCCCCTTTTACATTTTGAAGTTTCTCATTAATTTTTTCAATTTCTTCTTGTTTTGCTCTAAACTGCGTTTGTAGATTTTCTACTTCTACTTCAAGTTCTTCTTTGAGTATGTATTCTTCACTTTTCTCAGAAACTACTTTGATGTCTTCCTTTTTCTTCCCAAAAAGACCCATGTTCTTACCTCTTCATAATCCCGAAGATGAACGTTTCTTTAGACTTGCCTTGGTCTATTCTTTATGAATCTGAGATAAAATCCAATGCATCCGATAAGTATCCCGCCAATAAAAGACATTGTCCCTAATTCAGAACTGGTTGGACTTATGTTGGGTGCTAAAAATAACAACAACGCACCCAAAATTATTAATGCAAATCCTCCAGCGTTTTTCGATCTATTATGTTCGCTATGGGCCATTTTAAATATACTCTAAAAGATTCTTTGCCACTTGCTTTCTTCCAATATCTGAAATAAATGGTCCAATTTTTGGGCCTCTGGAAGTTCCCAGGATAATTTGATACAATATTTTAAAAAACTCTTTTGGTTGAATATTATTTGATTTTGCAATTTGATAAATTGTATTTTGGATATCTTCTGGTTCTTCTTCGGCACCTAGTGTCTCTGAAAGAGTTTTTAATGCCTTTTTAGATGAATCATTTAAATCAATTTCAGTCTTCTCTTGTTGATCAAATTGATCTGCAAAGTTTCCTGCAAGTTCAATCAATTTCTCTATCCTAGGTTCTGGATTTTTGATTACGCCATAGTCTAATAGTTTTTTCATGACTCTTTCTATTCTATTCTCTTTGAAAATTTTTGCCAGTTCCACTAGTAATCTGTAGTTAACATGAGTGCTTGTCTCTTTTGGAGGGTCTAACAGATTAACATATTCGTATAGTCCTTTAGATTTTATCAGTTTTGCTTGGTTGTCTACCTTGATTCTTCCAAAGAACACATCCTCAAGTTCATTATACTCATTCATCAATGATGGTATATCTTCAAACCCAAGCTCTCTTGCACCAGTAATTCTTTTGTAAAGTAGTAACAAAATTGATTTAGGATCTCCAAACTCTAACCACTTCTGTGCAGTTACAACGTTACCTAATGATTTTGAAATCTTTTTTCCTCCTTTATCTAAAAACATTTCATACTTTACATGATGTGGGTGTGGATAGTTTAAGATTTCATCTGAAATCCAATCGTTAACTTTAACTGAATCCATAATGTCTTTACCATATGCCTCAAATCTAATATCAAATGCAGCCCATCTTGCAGCAAATTCTACCTTCCATGCTAATTTTCCCAAATCTTTTGTAATGTCTGCCTCTCCTTCATGACCGCATCCCTTGATAATTTTTGAACCAATTTCTGCATCATGGCACTTGTATCTTACTTTTCTTTCACTCTCTAAATATTCAAATGATTCTGCAGTGTACAGTCTACTACAATTGGCACATACTGGAAAATATGGTAAGAATTTTTGATACTTTTCTTGTCCTACAAGTTCTGAAATTTTACCACCAATTTTTATGCTGTTTTTTAAAATTATATGAATTTGTTCTTTTAACAGTCCTTTCTTGTAAGTGTCAATCGCCCTTCTGAATTCATATGCTATTCCAGTTTTATCTAATCCATCCAAAAGAATGCTACTCATATGCATTCCGTATGATTCGTGACAGCCAAATGGATCTGGAATCAATGAAACAGGTTTGGCCAAATGTTCTTGTAATGAATCAGGAAATCCTTCTGGAATTTTTCTTAGTCCATCTAGGTCATCTGAATAAGCAATTAATTCTGATTTATATCCAAAGTTTTCTAGTGCAAGCTTCACCCCATATGCTCTTATGGCATCCCCTAAACTTCCAATATGTGGAACACCTGAAGCTCCAAGACCACTTTCTACTCTAAGAAGATCTAAACTTCTTCCAAGAGTTTTTTCGCGTTCTAATAATTCAAAAGCTAATTTATCAATCCAAGTTCCTTTGCCAATGATCTGCCCTTCCATTTTATTTCAATAATTTTGACATGTATGGTCCATATAACGAATACCCTATTTTTTGATAATACTCTCTAGTCCCAACAGCACTTATTACAAGAAGTCTTCTTGCATTATACTCTTCTTTTGAAATTTTTTCTGCTTCTTGCATTAGACTCTTTCCTAAGCCTGAATGTTGTATCGCATTTTTTTCTTTTTCACCAATACTTAGTGATTTACCATAGACATGTAGTTCACGAACAATGCAGTTACTTTTGACTTCTTTTCTATGTGCAAGATTACTTGGTTTTCTTAATCTCAAAAAACCATAGATTGAATCATTCTGATCTTCATATGACAAAAATATTTCACTTCCACCTGATGATTCATAATTAATTCTGTTTAATTTCAACGCCTCATGGGATTTCTCATTAGATAATCCAGCTTCTCTACACCGTATGCATTTGCAGGAAAGACCTTGTTTTCTTAGATTTTGTTGGACAATTTGTCTGAGATTTCCTGATTTAGGACCTGCAATTATTTCATTTGGAGAAATTTCTCTCTGAACTCTCATTATTCGAACCCATTTTGGGATATTTTTCTTTACTTCTGTGAGTACTTTTATCATTTCGTTATCTGAATATGGTATGTATTGCCCATTCTTGTATGCTTCAAACATGGGAGTATTTTCAATTACTAGTGATGGATAAATTTTCAGCATATCTGGTTTTAATTGTGAATCTGCAAACAATTTTTTAAAATCTAAAATATCTTCCTCAGGTGTAACTGTTGGAAGTCCTGGCATCATGTGCGCGACAATTTTGTATCCTGCATCTTTAGAGATTTGAAATGACTCTTCTACATCTTTATAATTGTGACCACGATTCACAATTTTGTAAACTCTTTCTTGTAATGACTGAACTCCAATTTCCACCCGTGTAATGCCAAAATTTAACATTGCATCAACATGTTCTTGTTTACAATAATCTGGTTTTGTCTCAATTGTAAACCCTACATTTCTAATTTTTGCATGTTCGTTATTTGATTTGGCTTCTTCAAGGGATCGCGAATCTGATCCATTTAATGCGTCATAACATGATTTAATAAAATTCTCTTGATAGTCTTTTGGCATGAATAGAAATGTTCCTCCAACAATAACAATTTCCATTTTGGATGGATCATGTCCGAATGCAATCAGCTTGTCAATTTTAGATGTGATTTGTAATCTAGGATCAAAATCATTTTCAATTGCATTTAGAGTTGATGGTTCACTTCCTGTATAGCTGTTTGGTGAATTAAACTCGACTCCGCCTGGACAATATGTACATCTTCCATGTGGGCATGCAAATGGTTTTGGCATTAATGCAATTACAGAAACACCTGATGCTGTCTTAACTGGTTTTTTCAGTAATATTTTTCTTAATCTTGAAAAATCTGACTCCTTTACCATTGAAAGTACTTCATGATTTCTGGGGATTCTACCGAGAGAATATTTTGCACAAATTTTCTTGATTTCGTCTTTCACTTGTTTTTTAGTAGGTTCACTTATTGTAAGTAGATTCTGTGTTATTTCTGTACATGCTTTTGAAAATATTGAATCCATTTTACTTACAAAATCATCTTATCTTTTCTGCTCTTTTTTATATTCCATCTTTAGCCATATTGGTGTGATGATTGTAGTTACTGCAACCATGATTACAATTGTAGAATAAACATCTGAAGTCAAAATACCTGATGATACTCCTACTCCTGCAACAATCAGACCTACTTCTCCTCTTGAAATCATCCCTATTCCTACCCTCATTCCCTGTGCTTTGCTTTTCAAAAACATCATTGCTGGAAGACCACATCCAAATAATTTTGTTGATATCGCAATTGCAATGATTATTCCGCTGAGTGCTAATACTTCTAAATTTACTTCTCTAAAGTCTACCTGTGCACCTATTATTGCAAAGAATAATGGTGCAAAGATTAAACCGATTTTTCCAATATAATTCTCAACTTTTTCAAATACTTTTGTGGTAGATAATGCCATACCTACTGCAAATGCTCCTACAATAGGGGATAGTCCTATGGAACCTGCAAGTGCCGCTGCTCCAAAAAATGACGCTGTTGCAATTCCCTCTATACTTCCTTTTGCTTTCCATAATCTTGTTGAGATGATTTTTGGAATGACTAAAACTGATGCCACAAGCATTATTGCAAAGAAGCCTAATACTTGAAGAATTGTTATTGTAACTTTCATGATGTCGATATTTTCTACCCCTCCTTCACTTCCTGCAATTGATGATACAACAGATAATACTGCAATTGCCAAAATATCATCTACTACTGCTGCACCAATAATTAGACGAGCTTCTGGGGCTTTGAGTTTCCCAAATTCACTTAAAACTTGAATTGAAATTGCAATGCTTGTAGCTGTAAGTGCTGTTGCAATTAACATTGATTGCAACGCATCAAAACCGAACATCTGAAAAACTGCCAATCCTGCAAAAAATGGAACAACCACTCCCAAAGTTCCAACTGTAAATGATGCTTTTCCTCCCTTGAGAAATTCCCTTGGAGTCATCTCGAGTCCTGCCATAAATAAAATTACAATTGCACCTATCTCTCCAAGTACCTTTATCTCACTGCCAATCTCCAGCAATGACTTTCCATCTATTACAAAAAATGCACCAAGAGCGAATGGACCTACTATCATTCCAGCCAAAAGTTCACCCAAAACAATTGGCAATTTCAGTCTAAGGAAAAGCTCTGCCATTAATTTTGCAGCAAATAATAATATTCCAACACCTATGATGGTTTCAATAAAATGTGCTTCTACTGCCACTTTTCCTCAATCTGGGTTTAAGAATAGGCAATATAAGGCGATATTTGGTCGAAAATTATTTCATATTTGTCTAATTATGCAATTTTAGAAGAATTTATGAATACGCCTTTTTTTGGTATTATTTGACCGATCTCTTGACTTGCAACTCTGTATTTTTTAAAAATTGCTTTGATTCTTTCCCCTTGATCTTTTCGCGCTATAACACAAAAACCAACTCCCATGTTAAACGTCTTATACATCTCTTCTAGTTTTACCCCCTGTCCTTCTATTAATTCCATAATTGGTGGTGTTTTTGGAAGTGCATTGATGTCATATCCTATTTTTTTTAGTCTAGTTAGTTTTGTAAATGCCCCTCCTGTGATGTGAGCTAGTCCTGTTATTCTACATTTTTGAATTATCTCTAGTATTGGTTTTACGTATATCTCAGTTGGTGTCAGTAGTGCATCACCTAGAACTCCTATTCCTTTGATTTTGTCTTTTACAGAATATTTTGACAACAAGGCCTTTCTTGCAAGCGAATATCCATTTGAGTGAATGCCGCTACTTTCTGCGCCGATAATGATATCTCCAGAACTTATTTTATTTCCTAAAATCATGTCCTTTTTTGATACCAATCCCACTACCATTCCTGCCAAATCAAATGCAAATCCTGGCCCTTCAATTACATCTGGCATTATTGCCGTTTCTCCTCCTACAATTGGCACTGCTGATTTTTTGGCACCGATTACTAGTCCTTCTACAATCTTTTTGAAAATTTGTTGGTCATTTTTGTTTGCTGCAATATAGTCTACAAATGAAATTGGCGTTGCTCCAATACAGATGATGTCATTTACATTCATTGCAATACAATCAATTCCTATTGTGTTGTATTTCTTCATCATGTTTGCAATTACAACTTTGGTTCCTACCCCATCAGTATGAGTCGCTAAAAGTTTTCCACCGGGGATTTCGACAATTCCTGCATAATGTCCAAACCCCTGTGTAATTTTTACCATTTTTTGAAGTTTGTGTGTTGATTCGATTAATTTTCCAATCGCTGCCTGACTTTTTTTGATCTTAGAAATATCTACACCTGCTTTTTTGTAGGTTAAGACCATGATTTGATGCGTATTTGTTTTGAATAAAAGAATTTGCCTATGTTTACATGTACATTCCAGCTATCTCTTCTCTATGTTCTACATATTTTTGAGATAATTCGCTGAATTCTGAATGAAGCCTGTCTTTTTCTTCTTTTAGCTCTGTCGTATCTATGTTCATGTAGTAGAATCTATTTAATGCCTCTATTAAAGTGGCGGCTGCTGCAGGATCTGGAGATATTTTGTTTGCTTTTGCCAACAATGTAAGTCCTTGAATTTCTCTTACTAGACATTCATTTAAAATGCCTCCTGGAAGACCTGTGATGAATCCTTGTGGAATCATACTAATGTCTCTGTCTGCCATTGTTCTTACTAGATCTTCTTCTGCTGCACAATATGCTTTATTATCGTGTTCATTACTTGCAACTCCATCTAAAATTACAATTTCTTTTGAGCCCTTTGATGCTGCCCAATCTAAAATTGTTGATACGAGTGAATAAAGTCCTTTCATTCTTAATGTAATTTCACAAATTATTGCGCATACTGTACCTTTTTCATCTGCATAAAATCTAAAAGGATGGCGCAGTCTGCCTCTCATGAATACTGTTGATGGTGGAAGATGTTTTGATCTCATAACTGCAATCTCTTTCATATCTAATTGTTCTATGATATGATTTATTGCAATTGGACCCACCAATCCCGCACCAACAAAACCTGCAAAGATTATCGGACTATTGAGATTCACTTTTTTTAATTCAAATACCTCTGCCTCTGGAAATTCTCCTTGCATCATTTACGTCGAATTGTTCTGTCTAATTACCTTATTAACTAAGTATTTTGTAACTAAAGTGTTAGACGTTTTCTATTTTGATTGTTCTTTGTTTTGATTATTTTTTTGCATAAACAGATTTAGCATGAGTCTTCCGTTATCTGTTATTGAATAGATCATGTTGGATCCTACTGCTTCTTTTTGGACAAAGTTGTAATCCAAACACAGGTGCAAATAATTCAGAAATGACTTTTTCATTCTTATCTTTGACTTTGAATACAAATCCGAAAATGTCATCGAATTTCCTCTAAGCTGATACAGTAATTTCAAAAGTGATAATGTACTATAATCTTTTGTTCTTGCCTTTACTGCATCTAGTATTTGCTCGTCTCTCTTTATAATAAAATCCTTGAATTGATCTGCTACCTCTACAGGCACATATGTCAATCTTGCTCGCATCATACCGTATAGTACGGTACATTACCTTATTAAGTTTAAACCCAAACTTTGTTGATCCTTCCAGCTGGTTTTTTTACACCTGTTATATGCCGTTCAAGATGTTTCTCTATCAAACACATTAAACCACTAGTGAAAATATTTTGAACATAAACCGATCATGAATATTTGTATCGACAAGGAAGACTAGATGATATATTGTATTCACGCAAGAACAGAAATTTGATATTCTACCATAGGAAATTGAAAATAAAGCAGGTTTCTGCCTTTTTCAGTTTGTCCTAATTGACAATTTTTGAATACAATGTGCACCACTTATTACCCTCATATTCAGATTCATTATTAAATGAATACAACTGCAAAGGGTACAAAAAGAGGCATATTAATCCAAGCATATCTCTATGATGAAAGTATGAAAATGTGATGGAATTATAATGGTAAATAAAAAAGTAGCATTAGCATTTGGAATTCCTTTTGCGTTGTTAGTAGGAATAATCACCATTTTATAATATCGTTTCTAACCTCCTAAGAAACGTGATATGATACTGGTTTAGAGTAATCAATATGTATATCTAATTCTATTGAGAAAAAGTGTCAAAAAATGAATTGATGTGAAACAAACAGCACTAAGAATATCTATAAAAAGAAGTTTTGTTACCTGTTGAATAATAAAAAGACAAGTGTGGTCGAAAAATGGATATCCTATTACTTTAAAAAATATACGCACCTGTAAAATTAATTTAACTCAATCATGATAAACAATTCCTAAAATCTTGAAATTACTCTAGATTTTGCAGTAACTGCTATAGTGGTAATAATTGCCACAGCCAATATCATCATTGCAATCATCCCAAATTCAGGAATCACATTAAAGTAAAATATCTCTCCTACGGATCCAGTCCAATTTACTTGATTATCTGGCAGTCCAAATCCAAGTAATGTTACTTTGATGTCTACTGCATCATTTGATGCCAATGACTTTGTATTATGTACACCTTGTCCTTCATGTTGATGGGCCATGATAACGGAAAGAATTTCTTCACCATTTTGAGTAGCAACAATATCATAGTTGGCATGTTGTTTTAGTCCTCCTCCACTAGAATCTCTGAATTTTAAATTAATTGACATTGGTTCATTTGCAGATGGATTACTTGATGTTATCTCTACTCGTACTTTTCCATCAGAAGACATTCCAATAACTGTAGTTTCTTCTGTAGATGGAGCTTTTACTACTAATTTGGCCATAGGCTGCACCCCTGCTTCTTGAACCACAACTACTCCTTCCATCCATGGATGTACCATGCAGAAATAGTTGAATGCACCAGCTTCTTTGAACTTGTGTGAGAATGTTGTGCCTGCCATGAACAAACTACTGTCAAATACACCAGATGGTCCATCAGCTGCACTTCCACCAGTTACAGTATGTGCAGCAGAGTCAACATTTGACCATATGACCTCACCGCCAACATCAACTGTTACTTCATATGGAATGTAACATTCATTTATAGCCTCACATCCTGGAACTGAGGAACCTTTTGCAACATCAACACTTGCGGTTTCATTTTCTGCAAATATTGGGGCTCCACTTAACATGATAGTAGTTACAAAAATTGTCATCAGCAAAAATACTGTCTTTGTTTGTACTTTCATAATCTATAACTCGTACGTCCTGATTAAAAGACTTGTTATTTTCAATTCTATTTTATACTTGTATCCTGTTTGTATTTATGAATGAAGTTGTTTCTTTACTATGATTAATTTTAAAAAAGATTCAAATCAATTTTTGGTATGATGATCCATTTTCATTAAAATAAATATTTAATTTTCATAAATCTTTATTGAGAAATAAAATTGGAGAATGCTTTCAAAGTATACTCCTTTGTTCTGATAAAATAAATGTTGAAATTTTATACTATAACGTTGATTAATCTTGTTGTTAAATTATATTAGCAAAAAAAATACTTGAATTTTTGTGAAACCCCCAGTAGGAATACCTGGCAAGGATATCTTTTTTGTACCTAACTACTGTGATAACTGTAACAGACATTTTTTGATTGATGCAGAAATGGAAAATCACAAAAAAATCTGCCAGTAAATTTCAGACCTAATTAATGGATTTGAGATACTTGCTAGGAAACGCTGTTCATTTTTCATTAAGAAATACATTTTGGAAACTAGTCTTTGTTGTTCCTTTTGTACATAAAAATGAAATTCCATTACAATGTTGCATTTGTATATTTGACAATAAGGGATAATTTGATAAAAATGGCCTCGAAATAGGTCAAATCTCCTTAATACTCGGATAATATGACATAATCATCCAGTTTAAACAATGCTAGTTTTGATGTTTTTTCATGGAATTGAGTCTCCTAGTCAATATTGGATTGACTGCATTAGGACTTGTCATGCTCTGTTACGGTGGAAACTGGCTCGTAAACGGTGGAGTCGTAATCGCAAAGAAATTTCGAATTAGTAATCTTGTAATTGGAATGACTGTAGTGGCATATGGTACCTCAACTCCAGAACTTGCAGCAAGCATTGCAGCTACCGGTGAACACAGTGAAATTATCTTGGGAAATATTATTGGAAGTAATATTGCGAATATTGGAATGGTGATTGGTATTGCTGCAATAATGATCCCTCTTGTTGTAAAAAAGACAACATTGAAAAAAGAAATGCCATTAATGCTTGGTTTTTCATTATTGCTGATTATATTATCTATTGATGGTGAAATATCTCAGTATGATGGGATTCTTTTAATTGGGTTGTTGTTCGCATTTACAATTTACACGTATCGTAATGCAAAGTCTCAACGTGAAGAAGATGACAATGATTCTATTCCAGAACAAAAAAATGTGTATCTTCGCGCATTAGGATTGATAGGGGTAGGTGTTACACTTCTTTATTTTGGAGCAGAATTCACTGTAGACAATGCAGTAACAATTGCACAGACACTTGGAATATCTGAACGAATAATTGGCTTGACTGTAATTGCAATAGGAACTTCATTACCAGAATTGATTACATCTGTAATTGCTATCAGAAAAGGCCATACTGATATTGGAATTGGAAATATTATTGGTAGCAATATCTATAACATTTTAATGATCATGGGTGTTGCGTCTGCAATTGCAGGTGTTGCTATTGCTGATGAAGTGTTTTATGATTATGTTATAATGATTGCTTTTAGTTTTGCATTATTGATTACAATGATTACAGGATTAATTAATAGAAATATGGGTATTGGACTTGTCGCTGCCTATTTGGTCTACCTTGCATCTAGTTTTTTATTGAATTGACCCAAAAATAACTAAAATTTATGCCTAAAAACAATTTTAGATTGAAAACATCTTGATATTTTCTACTTTAATTGATGGAGTAATTGATGGTAATGATGCCCATTGAAGAATATTTTTCTGATTATTTCCAATCGCTGAAATGTTTAGTAATAAATCAGGCAAACTATGAATTATCCTGACTGGTTTTCCTGGATTTTTAATCTCCCCATTTTCTATAATTCTAATCCCGCTTCTTGCAGTACATGAAAAATCTCCTTTAATGGGATTTACAGCATAAGTGTACCATAATCTTCCAACCAATAACCCATGTTTTGTATCTTTGATAATTTCTTCTTGTGATGTATCTCCTGATTTTATTCTGAGATTATGAGGTGATGAAATTGGAATTGATTCTGAGCTTCTGCCCATTGGAGATCCTGGCCTTGATGCATTACCTGTTGATTTTTTGTTTTCTTTGAAACCATCAAAAAGATTTGAAAATGTATTTATGAAAATCCCCTTTTCTATCAAGTTGTTGGGATTTGTTTTTATTCCTTCATCGTCAAATGGCTTTGTTCCAATTCCATTTGGTGCATGTGGATCATCAATTAAGTTAAAGTCTTCAACTGAAACTTTATCTTGAAAACTATTTGAAAAACAGCTTTTTTTCTCTGAAAATGTTTTAAAATTAAAATTTGATGCAAAAACAAATGATAACAACTCTCCCACTGAATATGGCTCAAAAATTACAGAGTATGTATCATTCTCGCATTTTTTTGGATTGATTGATTTGACGCACATTTTTTTTGCATCCTGTCCAATCTTTTCTGCTGAGAATTTATCTAATGTTCTACTACATTCTTGTCCTATCCCAGAAACTGATGTATGTCCTTTTTCTGATTCAGCATTAATGATTCCTGAAATATATGTAGCTTTATCTGTAAGATCAAGACCATTTGAATTTGAAATTTCAAAATGCTCTGAAACAATATTAAGTGAACCTGAAATCGAATCAATCTGTTTATCAAGTGCAGAGTTTATCATATTTTGTGCTATATCAGTAGCTTTTGTGCCTGAAATCTTTTCTAACTTCCAATCATGTGTATTGTCTATTGGAATATAGTTAATTGTAGATGGCAAAGATTTCCAGAAATTTCTAGGTTTTAAAAGGGTAGTTGTTTTTAATGATTTTTTAATTATTTTTTCTATTTCAAACTCATCACTTGATTGAAAAGAAGAAATCTTTTTTTGATGAATTAGTCTTATTCCATAACTTTCATCAAAGTTTTGTTTGATTTCAGTTATCTCTGAATCTGTAATTCTAACTGTTATTGTCTTTTTTTTAACAAATACTATCTCACATTCGTCAATTGCAAATTTTTTTGAAAATATTGATGCCTTGTCAAAGGCAGACAATTACTTTCTCCTTGGATTTACATAATGAAATTTATTTATTTTAATTAATTCTGTATATGATCCGAATTGTGATGCATCTGTAATGTTGTCTAATCCCTCTTCAATCTCTTTTTCTTTGTCAAATATACGTAATTTTTTGTAGTTTGTGTTTCTTTCAGCTGGTACTCTGCCCATCTCTCTGATCATCCTTCTGATTTCTTTTGGTCTCAATAGCTGACCATGTTCAGATCCTGCCGATGTTGAAATACTCTCATTTATCAGAGTTCCACCAAAATCATTTGCTCCCCACATTAGCAATAACTGAGACATCTTTTGCCCTTCTTTGACCCATGACATCTGAATGTTATCAATGCATTTGTTTAGCATAATCCTTGCAACTGCATGAGTTAACAATACATCGTTACCACTACCTCCCTGTTTAATTCCTTCATGTAATTGATACTTGTACATTGGTGCTTCACTATGAACAAAATTTAATGGAACAAATTCCGTAAATCCTCCTGTTTCCTTTTGAATTTCTCGCAGCTTTACAATGTGGTTTACTCTGTCTTCGACTGTCTCAACATGCCCAAACATCATAGTTGATGTTGTGTTGATTCCAAGACTATGAGCTGTCTTAATTACCTCAATCCAATCTTTTACACTGATTCTTCCAGGTGCGATCTTATCTCTGAGTGATTGATCTAAAATCTCTGCAGCTGTTCCGGGAAGAGTGTTGACCCCTGACTCTTTAAGTCTCTCTAAATAATCTCTAATTGAGGTCTTTGCCCTTGATGCCCCATAAAGAACTTCTTCGGGTGAAAAACCATGAATGTGTATATCTGGAATTTCTTTTTTGATTTCTCTGCATATTTTTTCATATAAATCCCCATCCATATCGGGTGGAAGTCCTGCTTGAATACATACCTCTGTTGCTCCCAATTCATACGCTTCTTTTGCACGTCTGACTATTTCTTCTGTAGGAAGAAAGTATCCTTCCTCTTCTCTAAAGTCACGACTAAATGCACAAAAACCACACTGCTTGATACAAACGTTAGTGAAATTGATGTTTCGATTAACAACATATGTTACTGTTTCCCCTACTCTTCGCTTTCTTATCTCATCTGCTACCATCCCAACTAGGTGAAAATCAAGTCCTGTTGCATTGTATAGTCTGAGGCCTTCTTGAGGTGATATTTCCTTGTCAGAGAGTGCCTTGTTTAGAATATCTGCAACCTGTGAATCTGCATGCTTGAATAATGTATCTATGTCACTACTCATTTCCAATAATCCTCTTTTACCAATCTTTCTTCATCTTGAATTAGTGATATCTTATTTCTTAACTGTTTGCTAATAAAGGAAAAGAATTCTGGATACACTGGAAATCTACATTTCAAATCAAAACCTGCATTTTTTGAATTTTCTTCTACCTTGTTAATTGCAGGCCAAGCAAATTCTGGATTTACATAATCTGGTGTTAGTGGAGATATTCCTCCCCAATCATTTATTCCAACTGATAGAAAACTTTGATATGATCTTGGAGACAAGTTTGGAGGAATTTGAATATTCATTTCTGGCATTATTATTCTGGATAATGCAACAATGATTTTGAAATAATTCTCATTAGCTGATGGGAAATCATTCATTCTGGTATCTGTTTTAGGTTGGAAATTTTGCAAAATAATCTCTTGAATGTTTCCGTATTTTTGATGAAGTTTTTTTATTGCAAAAATCGAATCAATCACTTCTTCAGGGGTTTCTCCAATTCCAACGAGAATTCCTGTAGTCATTGGTATTTTCAATCTTCCGGCATTTTCTAAAATTCTAATTCTTGCTTTGGGTCTTTTACTTGCAGCCAAATAGTGTGGCATTCCTCTTTCTGTCAGACGATCACTGATACTTTCAAGCATCAATCCCATTGATACATTCGTTTTTTGCAATTCTTTCATATCTGAAATTTCCAAATTTCCTGCATTTGTATGTGGAAACAATCCTTTCTCTAAGGCCATTTCGGATGCATGGACTAGATATTCTGCAGTGCTTCTAAATCCATTTGTTTTTAGCCAATCTCGTGCTTCTTGGTATTTTTGCTCTGGTTGTTCACCTGTCACAAACAAAATTTCCACACATCTGTATTTTTTTGCAAGATCAAGTAATTGATAAACATGGTTTTTTGACATTAAGGATATCTTTTTCTCTCCGGGTTCTGCCTTGTATGTACAATACGAACAGGAATCCTTACAAAGATTAACTAGATTGAAAAATGCCTTTTTTGAAAATGTAACTGAATTATTTTTAAATTTTTTTCTTAAATTTTGAGCTACTGAAAATAATTCATTTGGATCCTTGATAGAATTTTGATAAATTTGAATTATATCGTCACGATGGATTTCCTTATTCTCTAAAACATTGTTTAAACTCTCTGAGTTTAATACAAGTTTGTTCACAGACATCAATCTTTTCTAGGAGTATTTATGCTTGATTCTCTTAATCTCCATTTGGTCTCTCTTGTAATGTGATTACAATGTTGGTAGTTCTTCCATCTCTTAGAATCTCCAATACCATTTCATCTCCAACTGATTTTGCTCTTTGCAGATGAATCAAAATATCATCAATCTTTCTAACTTCAATTCCATCTACAGATAAAATGATGTCTCCTCCCTTTGGATAGTTTATTCCATCTACCGATACGCTATCTTCAGAACCGTGTAATCCCGCCTTATCTGCAGGACTGTCTTCTATTACTGTGACAATAAGAAATCCTACTGCCTCATTTAATTTAAGAATCTTGGCCAAATCAGGATCAATGTCTCTACCTGAAATTCCAATCCATGGATGATCATATTCCCCTCTAGAAATTAGGCTTGGAACAATCTTTGCAATGGTTTTTGATGGAACTGCAAATCCTACTCCTGTAAATTCACCAGTGGCGGATTGAATTGCAGTGTTTATTCCTATAATCTCCCCTCTCATATTCAATAAAGGCCCTCCTGAGTTTCCAGGATTGATTGCTGCATCTGTTTGAATTACATCTGGTATTGAATATCCTGAACCTGAAGGTAATAGTCTTCCAAGCTGACTTACAATTCCTGACGTCATCGAACCTGATAAACCAAATGGGTTTCCAATCGCTGCAATTTGTTCTCCTACTTTGAGGTTTGAGGAATCTCCTAATGTTAATGGATGGAGTAATTTCAAATCTGCATTTACTTTTATTACTCCAATATCTGTAAATTTATCATATCCAATCACTTCTGCATTATATGAGCGACCATCAAGAAATGTCACTATTACTTTTCTTGCATCATTAATAACATGAGCATTAGTAATAATGTGGCCTTTTTTGTCAAAAACAAAACCAGAACCAACTCCATTCAATCCACTAATATCTTCACTTCTCTGAACGTTAACTCTGACAACTCCTGACTCTGATTTTTCAAAAATCTCAATTAATGAAAGTTTTTCTGTATATGTATTTGATTGTCCAATAGCACTCGGAATGCTTGCATTCTCGTCAATAATTCTTTGATCTATTGAGGTTGGTGTCGGTAACAAAAATACTGCAAAAACTGCAACAACAACTGCAGCTCCTATAATCCCTCCAATTAGACCACTTGATTTGTCCATGAGATTATCATTCCTTGTTTTATATCTAAAAGGCTTACTACTATACACTTATTGAATTTTGAGCATGGTCTTTCATGGAATAACTGCGACCTCTCCATGAAATTGCAGAATTACTTTTTGCTTGTAGTAAACCACTCATGAATGCCGATACTACGACTAGACTTCCTAACGGTGCAAATATTGCATGACCTGCCCTAAGAAATAGTGCTTTTTTAACTTCTATGAATGCACCAATATAAATTAGAATTGATGCAAATAGAGACGACACAAATAGAGTTGAAAATGATTGTGAATATGTAGCAAATAATGCTGAATATGCTAAAATTGGAAATGGCATGAAAAGTAAAAACAACACTGCAAAGAAAATACCTATGGCTATGTTCCCATTCTGTAGATAAAGTGGAATCATTAATCGCTTTAATGCATTCCATAATGTATCCTTGTCACGAGCCCATACTGCATTGACTAGGTGCTCTCCTCTAACCATCTTCATCTTGTAGCCCATGTCTTTGACTTTTTTTCCTAGTGCTCCGTCCTCAATAATCTCTTGTTTAACTCCTTCATGCATTCCTACTTGTTGATATGTTTTTTTCCTCATTATGAAAAAACTACCAAAAAAATACCCTGTATTTTTTTTTGGATCGTTAACTTTGAGGGCAGAAAATCTTGTGTGAAGAAAAGTGGAAATCATGGGAAGTGTGATTTTTGTCCAAAAATCAAATGAAAGCATTTTTGGAATTACTGATAATGCATCAAGATTGAATGAAAGTAAATGTGATACAGCAAGAGAAATAACATTTTTTGAATGCATTGTATCTGCATCTGTAAATAGCAACAATTCTCCTGTTGCCTCTTTATATCCTTCCATACATGCCCAATTTTTCCCCATCCATCCTTCTGGTTTTGGTTTTGCAGATACATGAATTATGTTAGGATATTTTTTTACATATTCTGAAATTATTTTTCCAGTGTAATCTTCAGATGAATCATCAATAACTATAATCTCATAATTTCCATAATCTTGTTCAACCAAAGAATTCAAGCATTTGTCGATAAATTCTTCTTCATTTCGTGCAGGAAGAATTATTGAAACTTTGGGTGTGTTATGTTTCTTTCTTTGAAATCTATCAAGATATGGTGTCAATTTAAAAGAGTCTGACATTGTTTTTATCAAAAATACCCATGCCCCACAAATCCCAATCATTATTGCAGTAAATGAATAATTGAAAATATCAATTACAATTTCCATAAAATCATCCCTCTATTGCTTCTTTGATGTTTTGTAACGCTTGCTCAGTCCCACTTTTGATGTGGTTTTTTAGCATTCCTGTAAACATGCTCATCATCCCTGAAAGTTTGATATCCCATATTGCCTCAAGTGTGGTTTTTTCATAATGTGGAATCAAATTGATTATTTTTGTTCCATTTATGATCCCTTTAGTGAATCTGGCTTCAATCTTTTCTTTGGGATATAGTTTTACCTCCTGAAGACATTTCTGATCTCTGAATGCAATTGTGATCTCTCTTTTTATGATGTTTCCTTCCTTTGAAATATTTCGTGTTTCTTTGGTCCCTTTCCAGAATTTTGGTTCGTTATCTATGTCTGAAATAATCTCCCAAACTCTATCTACTGGCGCGTCAATCTCTATTGATGCTTGAATTAATGTCAACCTTCTTTGTCATGATTTTGCATCAAATATATTAGATTCTTAGTGATTGTAAATAGACTGTGATGGGTAATATGCCTAAAATCCAGAACACTAACTCCGGTTCTAATGGCATTTGCCAATCTTCCATCACAGTCATTAATACTTGAGAAAAAATGAAACCCTCCAAATACATGCCAAAAATAGGAACCTTTGATGGTGCAGGTTTTTGGAAGAATGCATATGCCCATCAACGAGGTAAGTTACTAAAAAAGGTGAATGTTCCTGATGATCAAATCATCGTCTTAGTTAATAAAAAATATCAAGAGCTTCCAGCTGCACTAAAGTATGATATAGAAACTAGCGGAATTGAAAAAAAGGAACTATTATAAATTCGAAATTCATTTTAACAAGAAAATTTATTGTTCATTATGTCAACTGCTACCTATGATGATTTTGCAAAATTAGATCTTCGTGTTGCAAAAATAGTTGCAACTGAACCAATTCCTGGAAAGTCTAGAATAATTAAAGGAATTATTGATTTAGGTAATGAAAAAAGAGATGTCATAATTGGCGGAGCTCAATATTATCAACATGAAGATATTGTAGGAAAAACTGTAATTGCAATTGTAAATCTCCAACCCAAAACATTGGCAGGTATTGAATCAAATGCAATGCTATTGGCAGCAGATGTTGATGATAAACCATTTTGGTTAACAGTTGTTGAGGATGTTCCATTAGGAAGTCCTATAAAATAATTTTTAAAAACTTGTTTTACTTTATTAGGTAGATTTCATGAACATTTTTCTTAAACTTGATTCCATTCTTGTACAATTTGTATAGATATGTTTATGGTTGACATAAACTAATTTTTTAATTTTATTATGGAAAATAAATGAATTTGGGTATATATGATCTAGATTAATCATAGATCATTAGGTCTTTTT
>JAOTTW010000010.1 GCA_029864235.1 Candidatus Nitrosopumilus sp. | reverse complement strand
AATGACACATCAAACTTATTTTTAGGATTTGATAAACCTTTTACTGTTTTTCATTGGCATGAAGATACATTTGATTTGCCAAAAGGTGCAATTCGATTAGTACATTCCAAGAATTATACAAATCAGGCATTTCAAATAAAAAGTGCAGTTGGTCTTCAATTTCATTTGGAAGTTGATGAAAAAATGGTGAATCTTTGGCTTGATAAAACTTGGGAGAAATTAGAGCAAATTCCTTACATCGATCCTGATGAAATCAGATCTAATGTTGATAAAAAAATTTCAATTGTAAAAAACAATATGAGGAATTTTTACAATAATTTCAAAGAATCCTTTGATCTTTGACCAAAGTTTAATATACTGAGTTTTTGTTCAAACGATTGAATAATGAGCTCAATGAAAATATTTGAAGAAACTATTCAAACCGATCACAAAGTTATCACAGAAGAATTATCTAAGTCTATTCTCAAATCCTATGGGGTTAAAGTTCCACCTTATGCATTAGTAACTTCTGTAGAAGATGCAGCAAAGCAAGCAAAGAAAATTGGTTTTCCACTTGTAATGAAAGTAGTGTCGCCACAAATTTTACACAAAACAGATGTAGGTGGTGTTAAAGTTGGAATTGATAACATTAACGATGTAAAAAAGACATTTAAAGATATGTATGGTCGCCTTTCTAAAAAGAAAGGCGTCAATGTTAAAGGAATTCTTTTGGAGAAAATGGTTCCAAAGGGCGTTGAACTAATTGTCGGTATTCAAAATGATCCACAATTTGGCCCAGTGATCATGGCCGGATTAGGAGGAATAATGACTGAAGTCTTCAAAGATGTTGCATTTAGAATGTTACCAATTACAACATCTGATGCCAAATCAATGTTAAGCGAACTCAAAGGCTCAAAACTTCTCAAAGGTTTCAGAGGAAGCGAACCTATTGATCTTAACATGGCAGCAAAAATGTTAGTTGACATTGGAAAATTAGGTGTAGAAAATGCCGATTACATTAACAGTATTGACTTTAACCCCGTAGTTGTGTATCCAAAATCTCACTTTGTAGTAGATGCAAAGATCATCCTAAATAAAGAATTAAAAAAGAATTCAATCTCAAAAGAAAAACCAAACATTGAATCAATGGAGTTATTCTTTACTCCAAAATCTGTTGCACTAGTTGGCGCATCTGCAACACCTGGAAAGATTGGCAATTCTGTATTAGATGCACTTGGAAAACAAGATTACAAAGGTAAAGTATATCCAATTAATCCTAAACAAGAGTCAATTCTTGGAATCAAATGCTATCCATCATTAGATGCAATAGAAGAAACGATTGATCTGGTTGTTGTTTGTGTTGATCTTTCAGCATGTGGACCAATTATGAAGACTTGTGCAAAGAAAGGAATTCATAATGTTGTAATCGTTTCAGGTGGCGGTAAAGAGCTTGGTGGTGACAGAGCCGCAATGGAAGCTGAAGTAAAAGAATTATCATTAAAACACAAAATTCGTGTAGTTGGTCCTAATTGTATTGGAATGTTCAATGCTGCAAATCGTCTTGATTGTGCATTCCAAGGACAAGAAAGAATGGTGCGTTCAAAATTAGGAAATGTTGCATTTTTCTCACAAAGTGGAACCATGGGAATTAGTATGTTAGAAAGTGCTGATGTGTTTGGTTTATCCAAGATGATTAGTTTTGGTAATCGTTCTGATGTTGATGAAGCAGATATGATATGGTATGCTGCAAATGATCCTCAAACAAAAGTAATTGGATTATATGTTGAAGGATTTGGTGACGGTAGAAAATTTATCAATACTGCTAAACGGGTAATGAAAGAAAAAAAGAAACCAATCGTAATTTGGAAGAGTGGTAGAACTGCTGCAGGTGCAAAACAAGCAGCATCTCACACAGGTTCCCTTGGAGGTTCAAATGCAATCATTATGGGTGCATTCAAACAAGCAGGAATTATTTCAGTTGATAGTTATCAAGAACTAGTTGGAGTCTTAAAGGCTCTAGCATGGCAACCTCCTGCAAAGGGAAATCGTGTTGCTATGACTAGTAATGGTGCTGGTCCAATGATTGGTGGAATTGATCAATTAGAAAGATTAGGTCTTACAATAGGAAAATTATCTCCAAAACTTCTCAAAAAAATGAAAGATCGTTTTCCACCAACTGTTCCTATTCATAACGGTAATCCTGCAGATGTGGGCGGCGGTGCAACTGCCGATGACTATCAATTTGTCATTCAGCAATTTTTTGATGAAAAGAATATTGATATTGCTATGCCATGGTTTGTCTTCCAAGATGATCCTCTTGAAGAAACAATCGTTGAACATCTAGCTAATTTATCAAAACAAAAGAAGAAACCAATTCTAGCTGGTGGTAATGGTGGTCCATATACTGAAAAAATGATAAAATTGATTGAGGAACATAATGTTCCAGTTTACAGTGACCTTCGAACTTGGGTTGCAGCTGCATCTGCATTAGCTCAATGGGGCAAAATAAGCGGAAAATAGATAACATTTAAGTCCCACATTACTTGGACTTTTATTATGTCACTAGTTACCACATCTACTTCTGATGGCATTTGTACTGTAAAGATAAACCGACCTGACAAACTAAATGCTATGAATACTGATGTTGCAAAAGAGCTCATTAAAACTTTTGAAATCCTAAATCATGATGATGGTGTCAAAGTAATCATCTTGACTGGTGAAGGCGAAAAAGCATTTTCTGCTGGTGCTGACATTGAATACATGTCAAAAATCACCGCTGATGAATCAGTAGAATATGCAAAAACAGGGCAACTTGTTACTGCAACAGTTGAACTTGTAAAACAACCTACCATTGCAGCCATTAACGGTTTTGCACTAGGTGGTGGTTGTGAGCTTGCAATGTCATGTGATATTAGAATTGCAGCAGAAACTGCAAAACTAGGTCAACCAGAAGTTACAATCGGCATTCCTCCTGGATGGGGTGGAACACAAAGATTGATGAGGATTGTGGGAATAGCAAAGGCAAAAGAACTAGTCTATACTGGCAAAATGATCAAGGCTGATGAGGCAAAAGATATTGGTCTAGTTAATCATGTCGTTCCACTTGCATCATTACAAGAAGAAGCTTTGAAAATGGCACAACAAATTGCTGCAAACTCTACGATGGGTGTTCAGATGTCAAAGGTTGCAATTAACAAAGGAAGAAATGCTGACCTTGATACTGGACTCTCAATTGAACTCCTTGCTTGGAGAAATTGCTTTACTCATCCTGATAGAGAAGAACGCATGACAGCTTTTGTCAACAAGTCAAAAAAATAATCTATTCCTAAACTTCTTCTTTTCTTTAATTCCTAGTGGGTTGAGTATGAAAAGCTTATTATAATTTGAAGCAACTTTTTTAATTATTATGGCATCTGAACAAACACAAAAAATGATCACTGTTACTCCAAAAGCAGCTGAAAAGATAAAAGAGTTCATGACCGAAGAAGCCGAGAAGCCTGAATACCTACGAGTATATGTTCAAGGTGGGGGTTGCTCTGGTTTATCATATGGAATGGGATTTGAAAAATCACCAGAAGAAGATGACTTGGTTATGGAAGAAAATGGAGTGAAACTCCTAGTAGACAGTTACAGTGTAGACCATCTAAAAGGTGCAAATGTAGACTATATTGAAAGCCTAATGGGTTCTGGATTTAAAATCAACAATCCAAATGTTGTAAAATCCTGTTCATGTGGTCACTCTTTTAGCACTGAATAAACAACATCATTATTTTTCATTTTTAGACCAGTGTAAACTAAATTAATATTCTTAAAAATCTCATTATTTTTTTTCTAAATAATTGCGATACCCTCATATATCCAAACTAAAAAGTGAAATTATGATAATTAAGGAGATGAATAATTTATGCCTCAATCAGGAATTGTCAAATATCATGTTAAACTTTCCTTTGAAGTTGATGGGCTCGTTGAAAGAGCAGATATAATTGGAGCTATCTTTGGCCAAACAGAAGGATTGTTAGGCCCTGAGATGAATCTAAATGAACTGCAACGAGTTTCCAAAGTAGGGCGTATTGAAGTAAATTCAAAATCTACTGCAAATACGACATCTGGTGATGCTCTAATTCCAATGAGTACTGATATTGATACTTGTGCATTAATTGCAGCTGGAATTGAGAGCATAGATAAAGTAGGTCCTTTTGATTGTACTTTCAAACTTGAATCAATCGATGATGTTAGAGCGGCAAAGAAAGATGATATCGTAAGACGTGCAAAAGAAATCAAACAGCGTTGGGCAACCAAAACTGTAAGTGAAGGAGAAAGCATGCTAAAAGACGTTCATGCAGGTGATTCTGGAAAACTTGCTACTTATGGACCATCTAAACTAACATGTAGTTCTGGAGTATTTGATTCAAAATGGATTATTCTAGTTGAAGGACGAGCTGATGTAATCAATCTGCTCAGAGCAGGTTATGACAATGCAATTGCTATTGAAGGCGCAAAAATAGATGAATCCATTAAAGAGTTATGTGCTTCAAAAGATACAATTGTTGCATTTACAGATGGTGATAGAGCCGGTGGATTTATCCTCAAAGAACTCAAATCAATCGTTCCAGTTGATTATGAACTACGAGCAGATACTGGAATTGAAGTTGAAGAACTCAGTCCCGAAAGAATTGATGAGATACTTCGACCTATATCTGACGAAATTAAAACTGGCGGTTCTCCACCAACTTTGAAGAGTCAAGATGATAAACCAATTGCCGAAATGGCTGCTAAACTTTACCCAGACCTTAATGAAACATTAGAAGCAATAGCATTAGATGAATCCCAAAAGGAAATATTTAAAGTTCCAATTAGTGAAGTTGTTAGCAAGTTATCAACACAATCTGGAATAAAATATCTCTTGCTGGATGGTATTATTACACAGAGACTCTTAGAGGGTGCAAAGAATGCTGGAATTGAATGTGTAATAGGTCATAGAGTTGCAAAATTAACAAACTCTGAAGGATTGACCCTAAAAACATTCGGCGACTTGGGAATCATATAGGTTTCTATTTAGATGACTGAACTAAAGATTCAGCACATCTTAACTCTTGCTTATCTTCTATCACAAGGAGCCAAGCACAATTTTGTCACAATTACCACCTCCTCGTTGGGAAAGAGTATAAAAAAATCTCAACAGGCAGCCTCTAAGCATTTACTAGAACTGGAAAACAATCAGTTTATAGAAAGAATAATTAGCGGACGAAATATTTCAGTCAAAATAACTCCAAAAGGCTTTTCTGAAATGACAAAATTATCTACAATACTTCAAAAATGCCTAAATTCTTCATCATCTCATGTTGAACTCAAAGGAATTTTGGTATCTGGTATGGGTGAGGGGGCATATTACATGTCTCTTAAGGGCTATACAAAACAGTTCAAGTCTAAAATTGGTTATATTCCATTTCCTGGGACTCTCAATGTTAAATTAGACAAAAAAGTAGATCAAAAAGCAATTCAGCAATTTGAAACATTGAATGGAATTACCATAGAGAGTTTTTCAGACGAAAAAAGAACATATGGTTGGGTTAAATGCTTTCCTGCAAAACTTAACCAGTCAATTGATTGTCAATTGATAGTTTTGGAGAGAACGCATCATGATGATTCTATAATTGAGTTGATCTCTAAAGAATGCATCAGAAAATCTGGTAAACTACAAGATGGTTCTAAAGTTACAATCAAAATTCCAGTGCCCTCAGAAATTTTTCAAACAAAGTCATTAATATAAGATTGATGGTATTGCTTTAGTTTGTTTAAACAAATTACAGTTGCAATTATTACTCCCACTCATGACAAAAAAGCATTTGACCTTGGATTGAAAATGGCAAAAAAACTAGACTGTGCTCTTTCAGTAATTGAGTGTTTTTACCAGAAACCTCCAATGTTTCATTTTTTTGAAACCAAAGCAGACAAACAATCTCTTCAAACTAGAAAACACAAAATTGATGAAGAATTAGTAAAATGGAAAAAGATTGCTGAAAGAGAAGGAATTTTAATAAAAACAAAATTTGCCTTGACAGACTCTATTGCACACTGGGTGATCGATTATGTATCAGAAAATGAGGTTGAATTACTAATTGTAGATTATCCAAAACTCTCAATGACAGAATCCACTCACTATGATGATATTATCAATACTATTCATCACAAGGCAAAATGCCATATTCTTACAACAAAGCAATATTGAATCTATTTAAATTCCATGAATTGATTCACCATACTCTTTTTCAATTTTAGAGCTAGAACTATCCGGAATTGGTGATTGCAACCTTGCAACTTGTGCATCAAGTTTAATTCGTTTGCATCCTTCCATAATGAATCTTTCTTGATGTATTTGATCGTATCCTAATGCAATGATCTGTGGTCTAACAAGATTTACTGTTTTGAAAATGTCATCTTCTTGTCCAATAAGACAAACATCTACCATTTTCAATGAATAGACTAATTCCTGACGTTGTTCTTGGCTGTGAAGAGGTTTTCTTTTTTTCATTTTTACTGCAGTACTATCTGTTGCAACTACTACCACCAAAATATCGCCCAGTGTTCGTGCTGCATTAAGAGTGTAAATATGACCTGGATGAATAATATCAAAAACACCTCCTGCTAAAACCACTCTGAAGGAATTTCTTCCAAGATCAGTTAATGAAATTCTGTCTTTATTCACAAGCTGATTTTTAATTAACTCGTCAATTTTTGAATTGATTGTATCTTCTGATAATTTACTTTTTTCTTGAATAATTCTGATTGGCAATTTTCCTTCAAGTTGACCAACATATATCCCAGTCAAAATTGATTTCTCTGTCGATTTCAACATTTATTTTTCTATTATCCTCTCTTTAATTCATTACCTGCCTACATCTTTGGGTCCAGGCCCTTAGCTAATCTTAATGCATCTACAAGCCCGTCAGCATATCCAATGCTCAATATTGCCACTTCATCTAGACCATCTTCAAGAAACTTTTCAGCATCTTGAATATACAATTCTGCATTTTCTAAAATACCTTGATATTCTTTTTGGCCTTTATAGTATGACCTAACTTCTTCTAATGCATTTCTAACTATTGGTACATATTTTTGCATCATCTGTTTTGATATTTTTTTTGTTCTATCTGAATTGTCTGTTGGCTCATCAATACATTTTCCTAAAATTTTTAGTGCGTCTGATTCAGTAAAGTGTAATCTTCCTGTGATTATTATTGTGTGTGGCGGTTTTCCAAAATCCCTCTTACATAGATTTGAGATTTTTCCAGAAATAATTGACTGATCTTTAAACCCTATTCTTGATGCAACAATTGCATATGTTGATTCACAAATAACATTTCTGTTCTGGCACTTTTCTGTTTCAATTAATCCAAAAAAAGCATCCTTTGGATCCAAGAAAAATTCTTTGTCTTGGTTATATTCTAATAGCAATACAGTGTGGTTTCCTTCTATGATGTTTTTGTAAATAATATAGTATGGCGTTGTAAGTGATTTCATCTCACTCATAATCGTTGCAATTCTTCCAACTTTGTAAAAATGAAGACCGCATTCTCCTATCATTGAGGTAAGAGAAGATGATGCATGAACTGAATATGTCTTAATTTTTTCTTCTATTGCTCTTGTTCGTAACTCAATATGTGTCGTTGCAATGTATGGATCACCATAAGATAATAAAACCACTTTTTTCTTTTTTGCATTTTGTAAAATCTCATTTCCGTCTTCAACTAACCACCTTTTTGCAAGTTTGACTTCTCCTTTGATCATCTTTTTGATTTTTGCCAGATCTGATTTACTAATTGGACTTGTAAATTGCTCCAGATAAACAATATCTGCCTGTGATAAAATCTCTACTGCTTCACTTGGAATTGACTTTGAACCTGAAATTCCAAGTCCTATAAACCAAAGCATCACTGCATTTTTCTGTCATGAAGTCTTTTTAAGTGATGTAGTGTCCTCTTGAGAATTTCTATTCCTTTAAGATATTCATCAATTGAGACTTTTTCATCAATTGTATGGGCTTCGTGAGGATCTCCAGGACCATATGTTACAACAGGAATACTCCATTGGTTTCCAATAACATTCATGTCTCCTGTTCCTGTTTTTCTAATTAGGGTAGGTCTTGAATGCTCCACCTCCATTACTCCAAGTGTAAATGCTCTCACTAGTGGTGAATTATGCGGTGCCTCAAACGGTTCTGTCTCATCAAGTATCGAGTAAAATGCTTCCACTTTTCTTTTTTCTGAAATTTCCTTTACTAAAGTTGCAATTTTTTGTTCAACTGATTTACAATTCATATCTACTGGAATTCTAATATCAAAAGTTGAAACACAGTCTTTTGGTGTCACATTGTGACTTGTACCTCCATTGATTTCAGTTAATGTTGCAGTGAGTAACATTCCTTTTGATTTTTTCTCTTGTCCAGACTCTAATCTTTCTTTGATCTCTTTTGCAAATATCATTGATTCTTGAATGGCATTTTTTGAAAGCCATGGTGCACTTGCATGTGCGCTGTCATCAACACTTATTTTTAGATTAATTGCTAGTCTTCCTTTGTATGCAATTGTGACTTGTTTTATTCCACTTGGTTCACCAAATATTGCATAATCAATATCCATGTCATTTTTAACTAGATTCTTAATTCCAGTTGCATTTCCTTCTTCATCTACTGCCCCAACAAAGGTCACAGATCCATTATTGTTTTGAATTGATGCAGCTGCAAAAAGCATTGCCATTAATGGTGCTTTTGCATCTGATGCTCCTCTTCCATAAAGAGAATCTCCTTCTTTTCTAACCTTTACTTTTCCCGGAACTACATCCATGTGCCCACAAAGCAGAATCTTTGGAGAACCTGAACCTTTCTTTGCAATGATATTTCCAACTTCATCAATATGAATATCTTCAAATCCCAAATCATCACATTTATCTGCAAGAAATTCTGCCATTGGTTTTTCACTCAGTGATGGCGTGTAGAGTCTAAGTGCTTTTTCAAGCATTTTTACTGCAAATCTTGGGGTTATGGTAAAAGTTGTGTCCATTCTCACTTTTTTGATTTGAGGGCGTAATCAAGCATTAATGAAGGAATGTCAACACCACATACACGAACTGTGTTTTTGTATTCTGTTGTGTTGTTTACCTCATGAACCACTAATCCTTTATCATCACTTTCCATCAAATCTACTCCTACTATGTCTCCCTGAACTGCATTTTTTGCTTTAATACATATTTCCTCCATCTCTGGTGTAACCTTACACTCCTCTGCAATCCCTCCAAGTGCCATGTTTGTTTTCCAGTTTCCATTACCTGAAGTTCTATAGATTGCTGCAACAATCTTATCTCCTACCATGATAGCTCTGATGTCTCTGGGAGGTCTTTTGACAAATTCCTCCAGATAATGAATCTGATAAATTGGATACATGTTCTCCCTACTTTCAATAATTCCCTCAGCAGAATCTTTATCATTTAATTTTGAAATCAGTCTTCCCCAGCTTCCAACTGTTGGTTTGATTACTTTGGGATATCCTTGTCTCTCAAGTGTTTCCAAGGCTGCATCCTTAGAAAATGCAACAGTTGCATAAGGTGTTGGAACTCCAAACTTTTTTAGAAGCATATGAGTAAAAAGTTTGTTTCCTGCAAAAATTCCAGTATTTAGACAATTAATTACCTTAACACCTAATCCCTCTAATGCTGCAGTAGAATGTAAATTTCTATAATAACTAACACATCGTTGAATAATCACACCATACTCTTCTGGATTTTTTTCTAAATTTAATGCTAGTTTCTTACAATCAACCATCTGTATATTGATGTTATTCTTTTTACCTGCTTCTAAGAGAGCTTTTTCTTCCCAACGGATGGTATCATAAAGAATTGTAACGTCAGGATTCACTGCCCCCAATCCTCGCCAACCGTTTGGGCAGGCTTTAGATCGAAACCATTTGAACCTTTTACTAATTCAAAACTTGCGCCACATTCTGGACATGTAACAATCTCTCCTTCTAACGCATCACTTGGAATTGAGATATCTGCATCACATTCTTCACATTTGGACATATTTTTTCCTCACTATCCTCCATTATTTGTCATTAATTATCTTTTTTTCTAATCGATCTTCTAATGGAATCTCAATAAGATCTCCCATTCTGAGTCCTTTAAGTCCTGCTGCTACTGCTTTTGCATTTTCATCATTCTTTTCCAAGCCTAATAATGACATCAAATAAGCAGCTCCTGTTTTTCCTGCCAGTTCTCCAAAGACAATTCTTCTTCTATTGCCTACAGCGCGTGGTGGAATTGGTTCATAAGCAGCTGGATTTCTAAGTATTGCTGCCAGATGTGTTCCTGCTTTATGTTTGTAAGCTGAAGAACCGACAATCGGTTTAGAGTCATATGGCTTAATTATTGTGTATTCTTCAATTAGTTTTGACAAATCAAGAAGCATGTCTAATCTGAAATCATTTGGTGATTTGTACAGATATGTCAATGCCACTGCTACTTCTGCAAGTGGAGGAATTCCTGTTCTTTCTCCTATTCCGTCAATTGTTGTATGAATTTGATCTACTCCTGCATCACATGCTGCAAAAGCATTTGCAACTGCAAAGCCTATATCATTATGAACATGTGCATCAAGTGGTACATCTACTACTTCCCTCACCTTTTTAACAAAATTATACATACCAATTGGGCGAAGAATTCCAACTGTATCTGGCAAACTAATTCTGTCGACTCCTACGTCTTCAATTGCCTTGCACATTTTTAGTAAAAATTCTGGTTCAGCTCTGCTTCCATCCTCTACGGTAAATCTAATTTTTAGTCCATGAGATTTTGCATATTCTACTGTTTCAACTGCTCTGTTCATTGCTTCTTCTCTTGAAATTCTTAATTTGTCTTTAAGATGAATATCTGAAATACCTAGATATGCCGCACACCATTTTGCATCACAGCTTAATGAAACATCAATGTCCTCTTTTAGTGCTCTTCCATGTGATACAATATCTGCTTTTAAGCCTTGTTTGATAATTGTTTTAGTTGCTTCTTTATGATCACCTGAGACTACTGGCGAAATTTCAATTTGATCTACTCCAAAATAATCTAGCATCCATGCAATTTGGATTCTTTGTTTATTTGTAAATGAAACACCTGGGTGTTGTTCTCCTTCTCTTAAAGTGCTATCTAAAACTCTGATTTTCTTGGGGTTTTTGTCATATGCGTTGTATATGTTTGCATAGTAATTCGGATCTTTCATTACAGAAATCGTTCATATAAATTAATAATATAAACATATTCGTACTAAGTTCGTTGTATTGTAAAAATATTGATCCTAATTTAGTTAGTTATTTTATTTATAAAACGAAAGTCGTTTTAGACTATTTTTCTTAAAATTATTACTGTATTAGTATCAACTACACCTGGAATTTTTCTTAGTGCATCTATACTACTATTAATTTCAGAAATATTTGATGCACTAATAATCGTTGTAATGTCATACTGACCCGTAATCTCATATACTGTCTTCACACCATCTAGTTTTGCAAGTTTTATTGATACTTTGGATGTATCCATTGCAGAATCTACTGAAACTAGAACAATTGCACTTGTTGCATTTTCTTCTCCAAGTTCTAAAGTAAATTTTTTGATTGTGCCGTTATCTACAAGCTGTTTTACCCTTCTTCTTACTGCAGATTCAGAGAGCTTTAGTTTTTTTCCAATATCTACAAAAGATTCTCTGGAATCTTCTTTAAGATACTCGATAATCTTTTCATCTATTTTATCCTTGTACATTTAGAATTTCTTCCTCTTTGGTAAGTACATCGTCTAGTGTTTGTAAAACTTTTGCTATGTCTTCTTCAGATATTACTAACGGTGGTAAAATTCTAAGGATATTTCTGCCTGAGTAGAGCATTAAAACTCCTTCTTTTATCAAGTTCATGAGGATGTTTCTCACTTCAAATTTTAATTCAACTCCTATCATCAGTCCCTTACCTCTAATTTCTCTTATAATGGTGTGTTTTTCTTTTAATTTTTCTAATCCTTCTCTGAAAATCTTTCCCATCCTTTCAGAATTTTCAATTAAACCGTCTTCGGTGATTGCTTTGAGTGCTGCAATTCCTGCTGCACAAGAAAGTGGATTCCCTCCAAATGTCGATGAATGCTCCCCTTTACTCATTGCAGAAAGTATTTCTGGTTTCACAAGTGTAGCGCCCATTGGAACACCTCCTGCAATTCCTTTTGCAAGACACATGATATCTGGAGCAGTATCCCAATGCTCACATGCCCATAATCGTCCCGTTCTTCCTAATCCTGCCTGTATTTCGTCAAAAATTAGAAGGATTTCTTTTTCATCACAAAGCTTTCTAACTTCTTGCAAGAAGCCATCTGGTGCAACATTAATACCACTCTCACCTTGAATTGGCTCTAAAATAACAAATGCAGTATCTTTATCAATTACAGAACGAAGATCATTTATATCTCCAAATGATGCATAAGAAACTTTTTCAACCAGTGGTGCAAATGCTTTTCTATATTTAGGATTAAATGTTAATGATAATGCTCCAAATGATTTTCCATGATATGATCCTTTCATTGCAACCATTCCTTTCTTACCTGTAAATTTTCTTGCAAATTTTATTGCAGCTTCGATTGCTTCAGCTCCGCTGTTGTTAAGATGTACTTGAGTCAAGTCTTTTGGTGCAAGACTAATCAATATTTTTAGAAATTCTTCTCTTGTTTTATTATAAAGTGAACTGTGAACTGTAATAATTTTATCCACTTGCTCTTTGATAGCTCTGTTAACTCTTTGATTTTGGTGTCCGACTAGTGCTACTCCGTATCCTCCCATACAATCAATGTATTCCTTTTCATTAACATCCCAAACATGAGATCCTACTCCTCTTTCAATAGTTACTGGAAATCTTTGATAGAGATTTCCCATGAATCGGTCTTCACTCATTCTGTATCACTGTACAGTTATCATGCGCAATAGCTGATGATATAGGGTTTTCTTTTTGACCGTTTGCAATAAGTGCCTCTTTTACTCCCATATCTAGTGCTTCAGTTGAAGCTAAGATCTTTTTTTCCATTCCTGGACCGATCTTTGGTCTGATCTCTTTTGCTTCACTTAAAGTTAGTTTTTTGACAAGTTTATCATCCATTAACAAACCATCGACATTTGTAATGAAAAGAATCTTATCAGATCCTACTTTTCCTGCAACATAAGCTGCAGCTCTGTCACCATCTACATTAAGAAATTCTGATTCTTCACTTAATGCAATTGGTGAGATTACGGGGACCAAGCCTTGATTAAGCAATGATTTAATAAATCCGGCATTGATGTTGGTAATTTTACCTGTATATCCGCCATCTATTGCCTGTTTTCGGCCTTTCTCATTTACAATTAGAAGTTTCTTTTTTCTATCTGCTTGGATAACCTTGGCATCAAGTCCTGATAATCCAATTGCATTAATTCCATTTTTTTGAAGCATCTGTACAATTGTTTTGTTTATTCTTCCAGACATTACCATTGTAAAAATTTCTGCAGTCTCTTTGTCAGTGTATCTACTTTTAATTCCACTTGGTGATGTGACAAACTTTGGTTCTTTTCCAAGCTGCTTACAAACTTTGGTGACTTCCTTTCCTCCACCATGAACTATGATTAATCCTTCAGTTTCTGCAACTTTTTTAATATCCAAAATTGTTGATGGATGTAAATCATCTACTACACTTCCACCAATTTTGATTGTGATCATTTCTATACTGGAGTAAGTGGTGTGTATCTAAGTCCATCCATTTCATCAAGGCCACACATTACGTTCATGTTTTGAATAGCTGATCCTGCTGCACCTTTCATAAGATTATCTGATGCTGACAATGCAATCAATCTATGATTATCCTCATCTATGTCAAAACCTATATCACAAAAGTTTGAACCTACCAAGAATTTTGGATCAGGAAATTTATACAATCCTTTTTTGTCACGAATTAATCTAATAAATTTCTCTTCACCATAAGCTTGTCGGTACATTTTCCACAACTCTTTTTCTTCTATGTCTTTTTTCATGAATGTGTGATTTGTACACAATATTCCACGAACTACATCTACTGCATGTGGACTCATTGATACATGAATTTTTTTCCCTGCAATTTCGCTTAATTCTTGTTCAATCTCGCCTGTATGTCGGTGTTTTGCTGGTTTGTATGGTCGAATGACTCCTGCTCTCATTGCATGTGCGGTTCCTGAACCAGAACCTGCACCTGATGAACCAATCTTTGAATCAACTACTATGTGTTCAGTATCAATAAGATCATTTCTAATCAATGGTGCAAGTGCCAACATTGATGTTACTGCCATACATCCTGGACAGGATACTAGTTGAGCATTTTTGATTTGCTCCCTGTGAAGTTCTGGAACTCCAAATACTGACTTTGAAAGATAATCCGGATGTGGATGCTCCCATCCATACCACTTTCCATAATCCTCTGGATTATGCAATCTATAGTCTGCACTCAAATCAATAATTTTGATTCCTCTGTCATACAATGCTTTAACAATTTCAGTTGCTGTTCCGTGTGGAACCGCAGTAAATACAAGATCACACTTGTCAGAAATTTTATCATAGTCTAACTCAGAAAATGTTAGATCTGTAAACCCCTTTAAACTTGGCTGCACTCTATGAAGATATTCACCAACATGTTGCCTTGATGTAACCATAGCGATCTCAACATCAGGATGATTTACTAACAGACGAAGCGTTTCTCCACCAACATAGCCTGATGCTCCCACAATACCCACTTTCATGATGAAACTCCTCGTAAAGAAGTATAATTTATTTCCTAATGTAATTTAGGGCAAATTCCACAATTTCTTTTGGTATATTTTGCTGAGACACTCTGGCTAATCCCTTAAATTCAACAGTATTATTAACCTCATGAACAACAAGACCCTTTTCCTCATCTTCCATCATATCTATTCCTAAAATACCTCCACCCATTGCTTCTGATGCCTTTGTAGCCATCTCTTCCATCTCTTTTGTAATCTCACAAAGCTCGGGATCTGCACCTAATGCAATATTTGTCTTAAACCCACCTGTAGACTTTCTATACATTGCAGCAATTGGCCTATCTCCTATTGTAATTATTCTAATGTCCCTTGGAGGTCTTTTTACTAATTCTTGCAGATAATAAATTCTATCATGAGGACTATCCGTAATGTCTCTAATTTCTAAAATTGCATCCATTGTATCTTTATCCTTTAGTGGCATCACTCCTCGTCCCCAGCTTCCAATTACTGGTTTGATTACAAGTGGATACCCAACTTTTTCAATGTTTTCAGATGCACTCTCACTTGAAAATGAAAAATATGTTTTAGGTGTTGGAATGTTGTGCTTTTTTAAAAGCAGAGTCATGAACATCTTATTTCCACAAAGATTTGCAACATCAAACTTGTTAAGCACTGGGACATCCATGAACTCTAGACTGGCAGTAAAATGAAGCCCTCTAAAATAACTAACACATCTTTCTAGAACGACATCCCCTAAATCAAAATCATTTCTTTTACTGTCAGTATTGATCTGAGTGATCTTTGCATCTAACATAATTGTGGCATGTCCAAGATCAGATGCTTCTTTTTGCAGCATCTTTTCTTCCGCTCTGAGGCGATCAAACACGATGCAAACTTTTGACATTACTCTCCCCAGTCTTCGCCTACGCTTTCTGCTTGTTTTAGCTCGACATTTGATCCTTCTTTCTTTGCAATTTCAAAGTCAGCACCACAATCAGGACAGGAGATGATTTCTCCAACGGAGGCATCGTCTGGGACGCTTAGTGTTGCATCACATTCTAGACAGTTCATGTTTTTGATGACATTTTCTTTTGTAATTTATTAGCTTCTGTTGACTGCATTCCCCATAATTCAACAAATCCTTTGGCCAATCTTTGATCAAATGTAGATTCTGTCCCATATGTGGCAATTTCATGACTGTACAAAGAGTTATTTGATTTTCGTCCAACTACTCTAATACTTCCCTTGTATAGCTTTAGCCTTACCGCCCCTGAAACTGGTTTTTGAGAGTTTTCAATAAACCCATCTAGGTCTTGCTTTAGTGGATCTTGCCATAATCCAGAATAAACTAGATATGACCACTCATCATCAATTATTGATTTGAACTTGTTTTGATGTTTTGTGTGAACCATCTTTTCCAAGTCAGAATGCGCTTCAATAAGACATGTTGCTGCTGGAGTCTCATATACTTCACGTGATTTTATTCCAACAACTCTGTCTTCAATATGATCAATAATTCCTACGCCAGCATTTCCCGCCTTTTTATTAATATATTCAATTAATTTAATTGGCTCTAATTTTTGTCCATCAACTTCTACTGGAATTCCTTTTTCAAATTTAATTTCTAGATATGTTGGTTTATCTGGTAGATTCTTTGTTTTAATCCAAATGAATGCATCATCAGGTGGTTCATTATACGGATCCTCTAAAACTCCACCTTCAATTGCACGCCCCCACAAGTTTTGATCAATACTGAATTTTTTTGCAACAGTGTCAATTTCTATTCCATGTTTTTTTGCAAACTTTAATTCTGTAACTCTGTCTAGATTCTTGTCACGAATTGGCGCAATTATTGGCAAGTTAGAACCAGAACGTAATGTAATGTCAAATCTTACTTGATCATTTCCTTTACCTGAACATCCATGAGCAAGTGATGTTACCTTTTCTTTTCTTGCAATCTCTAATACTTTTTCTGCAATTAGTGGTCTTGCAAGTGCTGTTGCTAGACAATATTTTTTTTGATAAAGTGCGTTTGCCTTTATCGATGGAAAAATAAAATTCTCTACAAACTCTTTTCTTGCATCAATGTTATAGTGTTTTATCACACCGAGTTTTTTTGCTTTTTCTGCAATCTTTTTATGATCATCTCCTTGTCCTACATCTACTGTAACTGTAATTACATCCATATCATGCTCTTCTTGAAGATACTTTACAACAACAGATGTGTCTAAACCTCCAGAAAATGCAAGAATTCCTTTTTGAGTCATAAAACACATTTTCGGTTACATTTTGGAATTTATCTTTTGTGATATGCAAAAATCAAAATCAAATTCTGATTATCTTGTGACTAGCTTGAGCTAAAATTCGGTGATTATTTAACTCCCAAATATAACGGTGTTTTATGAAAATTGGATCAATAATTTTGACAGGGATTGCTGCAGTAGCCATCCTTTTAATTGCAGGAATTATTGCAGGTTCGGGCGAAACTACACATGAAAACAAGATTAGAGTTGCATATTTTCCAAACATTGGCCATGCTATTCCGATTATTGGAATGGAAAAAGGTATATTTGAAAATCATATTGGAGCCGACACAAAAATTGAAACCAAGCTATTTGATAGTGGACCTCAAGTGATTGAATCGCTTTTTGCAGGTTCTGTTGATATTGCATATGTTGGACCTGGTCCTGCAATCAATGGATTTTTAAAATCTGAAAATCATAATGTGAAAATTTTATCAGGAGCTGCCAGTGGTGGTGCAAGCTTTATTGTTCACCCTAACTCCAAAATTAATTCTGCTGCAGATTTTACAGGAAAAAGAATTGCTGCACCACAAATCGGAAATTCACAGGATGTTTCATTGAGAAATTATTTGTCTGAAAATGGTCTAAAACCAGTTGAAAAAGGTGGCTCTGTAATTGTATTGAATATCCCAAATCCTGACATTTACACACTGTTTACAAAAAGTGAGATTGATGCTGCATGGGTTCCAGAACCTTGGGCATCTATTCTAGTGTTGGAACTTGGTGGAAAAAGATTGTTCTTTGAGGAAGAACTCTGGCCTGAGAAAAAATTTGCGTCAGTCTTATTAATTGGAAGAGAAGAATATGTACAAGAAAATCTACAAGTAATTAAAGGATGGCTTGAATCCAATCAACAAACTATTGACTGGATAAATGAAAATCCTGAAGAGACTAGAATAATTTTTAATCAGTTTATGAAAAAGACAATGGGTCAATCATTATCTGATTCAGTTATAGATGAATCATTATCTAATTTAGAAATTACATCAGATCCAATCCCAAACTCAATTTCAACATTTGCACAACGAGCAGACTCTTTGGGGTATCTTGGACGTCACGGATACAACTTGGATGGAATTTATCTTGACATAAATTCAAATTCTCAAACAGAGGAGGTTTTTACAACACATGACTAAACTTGAAGCTAAAGACATTGTAAAATATTTCAAGCATGATAGTCATAAACTAAAAGCACTTGGTGGCGTAAATCTTAAAGTAGAAGATGGGGAGTTTGTCTGCCTAGTTGGCCCATCTGGTTGTGGCAAGTCTACTTTCCTAAGAATTGTGGCTGGTCTGGAAATCCCTGATGAAGGTCAGATTCTCTTTGATGGTAAACCTGTAACCACAACTGGTCCTGAAAGAATTATGGTATTTCAAGAAGGAGCATTATTTCCATGGCTCAAGGTTCAGGATAATGTAGAGTTTGGCCTAAAAATGGCAGGAATACCAAAAGAAGAGCGAGCTCAAATCTCAAAGAGGTATCTTGACATGATGCAGCTTACAAAATTTGCAGATTCATATACGTATCAGCTTTCTACTGGAATGAAACAAAGAGTAGCAATAGCACGTGCTCTTGTGATGGATCCTGATGTATTACTGATGGATGAACCATTTGCAGCACTTGATGCACAAACAAGAGATCTACTTTTAGTTGAAATGCAACTAATCTGGGAAAAGACAAAAAAAACAATTTTGTTTGTTACCCATAATGTTGCAGAAGCTGCAGTACTTGGAACCCATGTTGCAGTGTTTAGCAACAGACCTTCCAAAATTAAAAAACTAATGCCAGTTAATTACAAGAGACCTAGACTTGCAGAAGATGAAAGTCTTTTACCATTCCAACAAGAGATACTATCAGAATTAAGACCTGAGGTAAAAAAGAGTTAGAACTGCAATGAAGAAAAATATTTTTTTAAAGAAAATTGCATTTTATATTATAATTGTAGTTGTATGGCAGCTTTTTTCAATATCAAACATTTGGCCTAATAACATTTTTCCATCTCCATATGAGGTTGGTGAGGACTTGGTGTTTAGTGCCGCTGATGGCAGCTTGTTTTTTGGAATAGGAACTAGTATCTTAAGATTATTGGTGGGTCTTGTGATTGCAATTGGGGGAGGTGTTGTACTTGGAATCTTTATGGCACGAGTTGAAATTGTAAATCAGACTATTGGTTCATTGGTGTTGGGATTGCAATCAATTCCATCTGTTGCATGGGTGCCTCTTGCAATACTTTGGTTTGGTTTGACTGATGCTGGAATTATTTTTGTTACTGCAATCGGTGCAATTTTTGCAGTAACTATCAATACTTATACTGGTGTCAAAAACATCAATCCTCACTTTGTCGAGGCTGCAAGAAACATGGGTGCAAAGGGTACTCAACTTGTAACTAGCGTCTTGATTCCTGCTGCATTTCCATACATGATTTCAGGCTTTAAACAAGGATGGGCATTTGCCTGGAGAGGGGTTATTGGTGCAGAATTACTGTTTTCCTTCTTGGGACTAGGATTTTTGCTCAATGTTGGGCGTCAGCTAAATGATGTCTCTCAGGTAATTGCAATAATGCTTATCATCATGATTATCGGGGTTGTAATTGATGGTGTAATTTTCAAGAGATTAGAAGATAAGGTAATGTCCCGCTGGGGATTGCGATAGCCTTGTGATTCTTCTATTTTTGGGTTCAAATCGATTGGGGAGCACAACGTGTATAGGGATATAGTTAAGGAAGGTAATTCTAGACCCCACGTGGAACCAAAAAAAATTGTGAGCCGATGTTTCTAATCAAAAAAGAGCATACGTATTTAATCTCAAAACAACATCAGGATACTGGAACATTAAATGCTAGGAAAACTTGTGGCATCAATGACCCTTACCACGATTCTTGTCTTTGGCCTGCTTTTTGGATTACTTGCAGCACTTGGATTGTATTTCAACATTGGAATGTACGGAATAATAGGACTTGGAATAATCTTTGGCTTGATTCAATGGGCAATAGGTCCCAAAATAGTACGATGGAGCACAAACATGCAGCCATTGGACAGAACACAATTCCCCTGGATTGAGGAAACGGTTCATGAGATGTGTATCAAAAACAAGACCAAGATTCCAAAAATTACAATAGCAAATACTTCAATGCCAAACGCGTTTGTCTTTGGAAGGACCAACAAGTCTGCAACACTTACACTAACCAGAGGATTACTAAGTACATTATCGCAAGAGGAGACAAAGGCTGTAATTGCACACGAGATAGGCCACATAAAACACAACGACATGGTTGTTATGACCATACTGTCTGTCATTCCTACTATTGCGTATCTTATCGCGATGTCCACTTTTTTTGGAAGACGCTCAAGAGATCATGGCAGTGCAGTCCTGATAGGAGCAGGTGCATTTGCAGTATATTTTGTTACCAATCTTCTCATCATGCACTTTTCAAGACTCAGGGAATATTATGCAGACAACTTTGCAGGACACCAGATGCGCCCATCACTTCTTGCAAATGCCCTTGCCAAGATTACATACGGGCTTAGTTTGCAAAAACAAGAGAAAAAAAATTCTACATTGCGTTCATTTTATGCAGTCGATCCTGTATCTTCTAGCTATGAGGTGATGAAGTTTTCATCACACTACAAGGACCAGCACATCTCAGAAGAGGAAGTAAAGCAGGCAATGGACTGGGAAAGAAAGAACAGTTTTAGTAAATTTGGTGAACTTTTCAGAACCCATCCACTAACCTACAAAAGAATTGAGAAGTTATACCAGTTGGAATCTCAACTCAACACAAGCTAGTTTATTTTTTACACATGGAATTATCGAGTTTTATCATTCTGAACCTTGTCATCATGATATCTGCTAGACATCTACACTATCCTCCAAACAGTCCAGTTTGAAAATATCGCACGGCATCCTCAATATCAGATACTTCTCGTATCTCCATGCCAAACATTTCTTCAGTTATGGGAGACAATGGCTTTTCTTCCAAGGTGCATGATCTGTAAATGAAATTCCCTGTTCTGCTTTCCTCACATGATTCAACTTGGGTTACGTTTTGGTCTGAAGGCACAAGAAATATTTTTGCTCCATGCTTTCCAGCAGCCTCAGCTTTGTCAAATATTCCTCCAACTCTTCCAATGCTTGTATCAGGCAGAATTGATCCAGTAATCACCATATCATTGCTAATGGACTTTCCTTGAAGCTCAGATATTAGGAGGACTGTCATTGCAGCACCTGCACTATATCCATCTACTGTTTGCAGCCGTGTCTTGTCTGCATCAACAGTAATTGAGAATACTATATCTTTGTCTGACAAGTCTGCATCAAGGTATTCTTGTGCTATCTTGACTGCAGTCTTGGCAGATTCTTGAAAAGCGATCCCTGTTGGGACCTCTGTGTTGACTAGAACAAAACCGTCTCCTTGTTCCTTGATAGAAACCAGAATTTCCATAATTGTTCCTTCATACTGTGTTCTCTCAAAGAAACCGTCCCTTACAACTAGCGGTCTTACTCCTACTGCAGTTATTGATTGACTTGATGATGGTTGGGGTTTAGAATTATCTTCTGTTTCCTGTTGTTCTTTTTCAGATAAACTAACGTTGAGTTCGAATATCTCTTTTTCAACCCTTGGTATTGCCGTCTGTTTGGGATATTCTGTTTCTGCGTTAATCTCGGCAATTGTATTGCTTAGTTTCTCGTTGTCTTTTGTCATGACATCAATCAGCCCCATCAAGTGCACATTTTGTTGATACAGCAAAAAATTTCCAACTATGGATGCGCCTAACACTACAGCAAAGATGGCAATAACTAATGTCTTCATGTCTGTGTTACCTTCTATTTTTTGTCTTATAGAATCTACAATATTATATATTGTATGATGGAAACTTATTCCATCCCTCAATTCTACCAATCAGGTAATACAATTTGACTCCCAATTAGATCAGAAAATAAGTTCATTATCTAATGAATCAATTATAACACTAGAAAATTGGAGAAATTTTTACTCTAGAACAAAGCATATGAATATTACAAGAAGACATAGACAGATCTACTCTGAAGGAATGAAGTCTGTTCCTTCATGGATAAGCTCCTTAAGAAAAACATGTAGAACAGTTATTTTGTAAAGGTTAAATTCAATTTAAAAAATTCATAATTCCAAAGATTACGAAATTTAACCGTGTATTACATCTATAATGTTAGTCTTACCGAATTTATGGTTTTTCTAATTCCGTATCTTTAATGAAATTACAAACGCACAAACAATTATTGCAATTGCAAAATATATCACAGAAACATAGTCAAATGCAAATGCAATTCCACCAGCAATGACTGGTCCTACCACAGTTGCAATAGATATCGTTGAACTAAATATTCCAGTTGATGTGGATCGTGGATTATTCTCCATTAAGTGAAAGTTTCCACCTATAAACAAAAATGCCCAAGTTCCACCAACTAGTGCCATAAATGGCATTGCCATCCACCAATCTGTAATTAGTGCCAATCCTATAAACACAAATGTTGTACAACCAATTCCGATTTTGAACTTTGAGACATTTGAAATTTTTATTCTGCTTGCCATCAAGTTCATCAAGACAAATGCAGTCAATGTGTTTGCAACATATACAATTGATATCTGATACAACTCTGCCCCCAATCTATCCATTAACAATATGGGTAAAATTGTCCATACAGATGATGCACCAATATGTCTTAGTAACAAAGACAAGAACAAAAATTTATTTTTTGAAATCACTTTTTTGGTGGTTCCAGGTTCTAACTCTTTGGCTTGAGGTGGATTTGGCATTTTTATTGTAAACAAAAACCCAATAAGAAATGATGCTGCACTGATTAAGAAAATCAATTTTAGATCATTTGCAAAACCAGCTGCAGCAATCCCTGCAAACCATCCTAAAGCATGAAATGAGATTACCGTTGCACTACGTTTTTTCTCATGGTTTGCCTCGTATGCATAAGTAATCATTGCAGGAATCATGATACCACTTGCAATTCCAGCTGCAATTCTGACTAGGAACATTAAGCTGATATCATCAGCAAAGTAATGCAGTCCAAACGTTATTGCACACCCAATAAAGCCAATTCTGATAAACTTGAGCCTGGTTCCTTTCTTGTCTGAGTGTCTCCCAAAATAGATTTCAGATAGAATCTGTGCAAAACTAAAAGATGCAACAATTAATCCAATTTCAAAAACTGAATCAGTAACGCCTTTAGCAATAATAGGCATGAATACAAATACTATGGAGATTCCTGCATGTTGAAAAAATGTGGCACTACGAATCAGATTGTTTACTTGAAACTTTTGCATAAACGTACAAAAAGTTACCTTTCACCTAATTTCAATATACGTATAGTTTCCTATTGAAACGATGATTGTTCTCAAAAGAGTTAAACTATCAAAAAATACCTCAAAAACAAATTGAATACAAAAGAATCATTTCTTGATGCTCTCAAAAATAGAGTTTTACTTTTTGATGGAGCAATGGGAACTGAGATTCAAAAACATAATCCAAAACCTGAAGACTTTCCAAACAATCAAGATGGATTCAATGATGGTTTAGTATTGACCCATCCTGAATGGATTAAACAGATTCATAGAAATTATCTAGATGCAGGTTCTGATTGTATTGAAACAAATTCCTTTGGTTCAAACAAAATCAAACTTGATGAGTATGGCTTTGGTGATCAAACAGTAGAGTTTAACAAAAAAATAGCACAGCTTGCAGTTGAGGTTTGCTCAGAGTATACTGACAAGCCAAGATATGTGATCGGATCTATGGGGCCCTCTGGTTATCTTCCAAGTTCAAATGATCCTGACTTAGGACAAAAACCCCTTGATGAAATTCGAAATGCGTTTGAACTTCAAGCAGAAGGATTGATTTTAGGTGAAGTTGATGCATTACTAATTGAAACAAGCCAGGACATTTTAGAAGTTAAACTAGTCATTGAAGCATGTCATAACGCAATGAAAAAAACTGGAAAACAGGTTCCTATCATTGCCAACACCACACTAGATCAATACGGAAAGATGTTGCTTGGAACCAATATCCAAGCCGCATACACAACTGTGTCTGATATGGGAATTGATGTGTTTGGACTAAATTGTTCAACAGGACCAATCGAAATGACTCAAAGTGTTAGATGGCTTGATGAACAAAACGAGCACCAAATACTTGTGGTGCCTAATGCTGGGATGCCTGAAAATGAAGCCGGACAAGCTATCTACAAAATGACTCCTGAAAAAATGGCATCTACTCTTGGTGATTTTCTTAAGCAATTCAAAAAGGTTCGAATAATTGGAGGTTGTTGCGGAACAAATCCACAACACATTGCTGCTCTCCGCAAAACAATTGACGAAAAAGCCAACTCTGTAGAGGGTTAAGTATTTAGAAAAACTCTGGATATCTTACAACATTGACTATTCCTAGAGTGAGCTCCGCACTAAAGACCGTAGATCTAAAACAGATTCCTCCACCATTGATTATTGGTGAGAGAATAAACACACAGGGATCTCGTAAAGCAAAACAGCTAGTACTAAATGATGACTATGATGGATTGATAGATTTGGCAAGAACACAAGTAGAAGATGGAGCTCATTGCCTTGACATTTGTGTTGCAACAACAGAGCGCTCAGATGAGCTCCAGTTTATGTTAAATTTGGTAAAAAGGCTCAGCTTGGAAATTGATGCACCTCTAGTAATTGATTCTACAGATCCTGATGTAATTGAAGCAGCTGTAAGACAAATTCCTGGAAAACCAATAATCAATTCTATTAATCTTGAAGGGAACGGAAGTAGATTTGAAAAACTAGCACCAATCATGGCAAAGTATGGACTTCCTGCAATTGCATTGTGTATTGGACCAAAAGGAATGGCAAAGACTTCTCAGGAAAAATTAGAGACTGCAGAATTGCTTTTTGAGACAGGAAAAAAATATGGTTTAAAAATTGAACAGTTTATTTTTGATGTTCTAACATTTACGCTTGCAACAGGTGAGGATGAATTTCTTGATGCAGGAAATAATACTCTTGAAGGAATCAGACTAGTCAAAGAAAAATTTCCAAACTCCTTTACTACTCTGGGATTAAGTAACATCAGTTTTGGTCTGGTTCCTTATGCCAGAAAAATTCTAAACTCTGTATTTCTATATCATGCAGTCAAGTCAGGTTTGGATACTGCAATAGTCAATGCAAAAGAGATCATTCCCTATGGTGAGATTGATGAAAAAGAAAAAAAACTAGCCGAAGATCTGATTTTTAATACTCATCCAAATGCCCTTTCAGATCTGATTTCTTATTTTGAAAAGATAGGATCTCAAAGTATTACTGATTCAAAAAAAGTAGATGTTGACCCCTCTTGGCCTCCTGGCAAACGTGCAAATTTTAGAATTGTAAACAGACTCAAAGATGGAATCAAAAATGATGTGGTATCTGCAATTGCTGATAAAATTGGTAAAAGTGAATTAGTCATTAACGATGACGGTATTCTGACTCTTGATACATCTCCAGAAATCACTCATGATGGTGCTATTCGAACATTAAATGAAGATTTGCTTCCTGCAATGAAGGAAGTAGGAGACAAGTTTGGTTCTGGTGAACTAATTCTTCCTTTTGTTTTAAAATCTGCTGAATGCATGAAGGCAGCAGTTGGGGAACTAGAAAAATATCTGGTAAAAGAAGAGGGTACCAGCAAAGGAAAACTTGTTCTTGGAACAGTGTATGGTGACGTTCATGATATTGGAAAGAATCTGGTAAAGACAATCTTTCAAAATAATGGCTATACTGTTTATGATTTAGGAAAACAAGTTCCATTACAAAAATTCATTGAAAAAATTGATGAAGTAAATCCAGATGCAATTGGATTGTCCGCATTGCTAGTATCTACATCAAAGCAGATGCAGTTCTTTGTAGAGCATGCAAGAAAAAACAATATGCATATTCCCATATTATGTGGAGGTGCGGCAATTAACACCAATTACATCAACAGAATAGCAAAAGAAGGTGGTATTTATGATTCAGGTGTATTTTATTGCAATACAATGTTTGAAGGGCTAAAGATAATGGATATTTTGGTTTCAAATGAAAAACCAAAACTTTTAGCTGAATGGAAATTAAAATTAGAAAACTGGAAAGAAAAGACTTCTCCTACAGTTGACACTACACATCTCCCAAAAAGCCATATCATACCTGTTATTCCCCCAACTCCTCCCATAATAGGAGAGCCTATTCGATTAAAATCCGACCAGATCAAAATGGATGAAGTTTGGAAACTGATTGACAAAAAATCCTTATTCAAATTATCGTGGGGCCTAAGAGGAAAAGCAGGATCTGAATCAGAGGCTGATCATGAAACTTTGCTTAATGAATGGAAGATTCGAATTATTAGAGAGAAACTTTTTGAGCCTGAGATTGTATATGGGTACTTTAAATGCCATAACAAAAATGGCAAGCTAATAGTTGAAAGTTCTAAGATTAATTCAGTTGAATTTGACTTTCCACGTTCTACCAAATCTCACCATTTATGTTTAACAGATTATTTTGGAGATGATGATGTGGTTGCATTCCAATCAGTTACTGTAGGAAACAGGGTTGCAGAAATTATTGAAGACTGGAATAAAGAAGACAAATACACTGATGCTTACTATTTGCATGGTTTGGCAGTTGAAATTGCAGAGGCATTAGCTGAATGGACTAATCAAAAAATAAAATCTGAATTAAAAATTGGTGTCAAGGGTGGTTTAAGATACAGCTGGGGATTTCCAAGTTGTCCTGATGTGGGACAGCATCATTTGGTTTGGAAGCTACTTGAGCCCGAAAAATCCGGAATGACCCTAACTGAATCAGGGCAAATAATACCTGAACAATCAACAGCAGCAATTGTTGTTCATCATCCAAAAGCTGAATATTTTGTTCTCTAGAGTTTCTCTAGAGTTTCTCTTGCAAAAGCAAAATCATTAGGTGATGTAATTAAAACATCGCCTGCTATATGATGAATCTCTTTGATAAAATTCACAGGACTTTCTTTATATTCAGACCACTCCAGATTCAAAAACTTTGCAGATTCTCTGTTTTTTTCTGAAGGTAATAAAATACATGGAATAATTCTAAATCCTTGCAGTCTGAGTTTTTCTGAAATTCTCTGAACTTGTTGTGCTGAATGAATTACCTGTGTCATAAAGCCTACTGGTTTTGCTGAAATCTTTTTCTGAATTTTCTCAAAGTTAGGATTGCTTGGAAGAGAAAGAAAAAAGTTTACCCTTCCTACAAACTCTGATTCATTTAGATCTTTTACAACTTGGCTTGGAATTAATCCTGAATCATATGAATTATTTTTTGAAGGATCTCCTTTTAGAACAAGAATTCCATCTAATCCGATCTCTATTGTTTTTTTGACAATCTCTTTAATTTCCTCCATATCTCTATCTCTTACACGCATACTTACAGTGATTTGTAAGTGAGGATAATTCTTCTTGAGAATTTTTCCAGTAGTTAAAGCAGAAATTCTTCTAGTTCCTAAAACTGAATCTGTGATGTGAATTCCACCACATAATGAATTAATATCTGAAACTCTCTGCTCTAATTTTTCTAATGATACTTTGACTTCCTCATTATTTTCATCCATTCCCTCTGGAATCTTTGGTGGGTTTATCTCGTAGATTACAGTCATAATGAATCACCAAATAAACTTGGTTAAAACCTTTAAATGATTAAATTCAATAACAATAATTTGTTTTATAATTACAGTGCTACTTGAAAAAATAAAATCTATCTTAACTACTCAATTGGACCTCTTGCCAAGAATTGATGAAAAAAATAAAATTGCATCTGTGTTGATTGTAATTTATGGCAGTGAACCAAAACTCTTGATGACAAAAAAGTCTCATATCTTAAAAATTCATGCAGGTGAAATTGCATTTCCTGGAGGAAAACATGACCCCGAAGATCATGATTTACTTGAGACAGCATTAAGAGAAGCAAGAGAAGAAGTAAACTTGAGTATTAGAAATGAACATGTGATTGGACAACTTGAACCTGTTACTACTTTAAATTCAAAATTTACCATACATCCATTTGTTGCAGTTGTAAAACGATTACCCAGACTCAAAGACAATTTGGAAGTTGAATCAATTTTAAATATTCCCCTTTTTCCTTTGCTACAAACATTATCTCATGATACAGATCCTGCACATCAATCAATCAAAGAAATGTACACATTTACTTATCAAGATCATGTAATTTGGGGGGCTTCGGCAAGAATGTTAAAACAAATTCATGATATTTTTCAAAAAACTATCCTTTAGAAATTTAATCAAGACTACCATTTTGGTCTATTCATTGAGATTCATTTAAAAAGAGCTCTTCGTGCCTGAAAACTTATGGCTGCACGCAAATCATCTCCAAGAAAGATCCGTTTGCTAAAGAAGACAAAACAAACTTCACCAGTACCTGCATGGATTATTCTTAAGACAAAGAGAACTGTTAGAACAAATCCAAAACGTAGAGCCTGGAGATCAACAGATGTGGAGGTTGGATAGATGTCTCAAGAATTAGAAAGAGTTTATACAATCAATTTAGGAAAAGTCTTGCTATCACAAAGTCAGCATAGAGCCGTTAGGGCAATCAATATGATCAAAGAATTTGCTCGTCATCACATGAAAGTTGAAGATATCAAAATTGAGGAAGACCTTGCTCATCAAATCTGGGCAAAAGGTGTCAGAAGCCCTCCTAGAAAAGTCAGAGTTCGAATGAGTAAAACTGATGAAGGTTATATCTTAGTTTCTCCATATGAAGAGGAATCTGAAAAAATTTCTTCAAAAAAAGAAACCACAAAAATTGAAGACAAAGTAAAAACACCAAAGAAAGAAGAACCAGCTAAAGAAACACCAAAGAAAGAAGAACCAGCTAAAGAAACACCAAAGAAAGAAGAAACACCAAAGAAAGAGTAAAAATTTTCTATTCTAAATTGTTTATACTTTTAAAAAACTATGTTATATCAATACCATCTTTGTATTTTTAAACTAACTAAATCACTATGATTTTTCGTTTAATTAAATTTTCAAGCGCATTCAAAAAATCATCATCTGAAATTTTATTTTCAGACCACCAGCCTACTGTTATTTTAATCCATGAAGGGAGTTTCCAATTAGATTCTGAAGTAATCCCCTTCAAAGGAACCGATATGATCTCTTTCTCCAGTAGAAATTCCACTACTTCAAGGAATTCAGAATCTGAAATTTGTTCTGTTGACCACCAGCCTGAATTTGTCTTAATCCATTGTGGAATTTTGGGCATGTCTGGCGGTAATCCTTTTTCAAATCCTGCTATCTTTAGATTTCCTTGTGAAGTTGGTTCCACTATAAACGCAATATGCCAAAATCCACTTTCATCCATACTTTGAATAAATTTTATAGGTTCATCATTCAATGTGACATTAAATTTTTCTTTACCTGAAATTGGAGGAAATTCAAAGTTTGCATAAGTCTCTATTGGATAACTATTGTATCCTCTCATTGTGAGTATTGTTCCTTCTTCATTGAATTGTGCTGCAGAATACCACGCACCTGAATCATATCTGAAATCAAAATCACCGTCATTTTTCTTTGTAGTGACTGGAATTACAGTAGTATCGACTGGAGCAAAACAGCTATAGTAAAAAACATCATCCGTGATTGATGGATCAGGATACATTGAAAATTCTTTGATTTCTCCCGGTTCAATTTTTTCAATAAACTCAATATTTTGGGTAATATCAAGTACTATCTCATAACCATGAACCACAGCATAAATTTTAGGAAAGTATATTGTTTCATTTCCTATATTTTGAATCCTGCCTGTGATATGACCATCTCTATGTTTTACTAGTGTCTCATCATACATAATTTCAATTGGAATTGCATCTTTCATTGTTTTCTCAAACGTCAAATTAGGAGCCATTAAAACTGGCGTATTACTCAAGACATCTGGAAATTTTATTTTAAATGGAATTTCTTTTCCTGAACTCAGCGGAACATGTTCGATTGTTTTTGTAAGTATAGTTGAGTCATCTATCACAGAAACTGTGATGATGGGAATTACTGCAAAATTATTTTCATTTTTGACGTTTCCAACAACCGTATAGATTCCATTCGAATCAAAATATCCTAGATACTCATGAGGTGGAATGAAAACTTCTGCAAATACTAATTGGGTAGTAGATAACATTGTGAGAAGAATTATAATAGATGATTTTCCTTTTTTTGATTTTATTATGTTGTATCCTACTGAAAATATCCTAAGACCTACCCCAGTTGAAAAACTCAGTTGGTTTATAGCATTCAATTCCTTTCTCTAATGTATTTTTGTATTAATATAATATCTCTTTAGGTTGCTATTTTGATTTCTAGAAATTATTAAAAAATATCTTTTTTTAAATATTTTTTCTAAACTAATGTGTTAAACGCATTAGCTAACTTTAAACTAACTTATTCTAATTGATACAAGTCAAGTTGGCAGTCTATACTGCAATCTGGTCGTGACCAGTCAAGGGTGTCTTGCTGTGGAATTATTCCAAGTGGATCATAATTATCAAATTTTGTCATTCCTTGAATTGATGACAGCATTACAACTTTGGATTCATCAGTTGTACCTGATATCGTATTAATTTGTGACTCCTTATTCAAAACACCGCTTGTTAAATCTGTAATTGAACTAAGCACTCCAACTGGAATGTTGTCTCCTCCTACTACATAAAGCATGGAGCGCTTTATTGAATTTGAAGGAGCGTTACTGTATAACATTTTTAGTGAGTCTCTTAGTGATTCTTCTATGTTTTGAGCATTATCTTTGCTAGCCGTTAGAATACTTGTATCTGTTGCAATTTCAGATGATCCCAAAGATTTTACTACGTGCATTATTGCATTATTTGCAATGTCATAGCATTGTTTTGGACTCAAGTCAGGATTACTCTCTAATAATGAATCGTTATCCAATACTACAGTACACTGTGAATTCTCTCTGATTCTTTTAAGAGATATTCCAGAGTTGAAAATTCGGTCCTTTTCATATCTGAAAGGCATAATTGCAAATGAAATCAAACCTTTATCTGATTCTTTACAAATTTCTGAAACTACTGGGGATATGGCAGAGCCTGCCTTTCCCGCCATGTTAGTCATCAAAATAATAGTAGAATATCTTGAAATTTTTGCTCTAATTTCATCTATGACCTTGTATGTTGAGCCTCTGATTAACTGAATTGATGGATTTACAACTGGCTCTGTAGATATTTTGATTGAAACTAAATCTGATGGTAAATCCCTTTGTTCATTGCTAATAATTAGGTAATCTAAATTCAGGATATTTTTGGCTTGAATGGCTAATTTTGAACCTACGCCGCCTAAACCTACAATTAAGATCGGTTCTTTTATTTGAAAACTCATTTCAAGTCTTATTCTATGATTTGGATAAAAAACCTTCTTACGTTATTTTAATCAAATTTTCGATCTAAAAAAATTAGCTTATGATCTTTCCTAACAGGCTATGAATTGAAACATTTGTGATCTCGATCATACGACTCTGTCCAATCTCTGCATCCTCTCTGACAAAGACTGGTTTGTATGCAAAATTTCGTCCCTTGATCCCTTCTTCTGTTTTTTCAT
>JAOTTW010000115.1 GCA_029864235.1 Candidatus Nitrosopumilus sp. | reverse complement strand
GAAATGTTTGATAGATATCTGAATGTTTTGAAAAAAGGATACAAGCTTGAATCCTACAAACCATGGACATTCCTATACCATGCCATGCAAGATGCTGCATGGACAAAAAATCCATTCATGGTATTATTGACAGATGGAACTGCAGGTGCTGCATACTTTGAACACATGTATCTTTCAAAATTAATGGAGATTCCAATAGTAGAAGCTGGTGATATTTATGTTACAGAATCTGGACACGTTGTAGCAAAGATTCCAGGCGAAGGAGAGATACAGGTTGACGTCATTTATCGTAGAGTTGAGGATTTGGATATTTTTGTACCTGGACTGACAAAAGCATACATTGATGGAAAGGTTGCACTGGTTAATTCACCCGGAACCGGCATTGCAGATGACAAACTTGTTTACTCTTATATTCCAAAACTGATACAACATTATCTTTCTGAAGAACCAATTTTAGAACAGCCAAAATCATACAACCCAACTATACCTGAAGAGCTAGAAGGTGCACTTCAAAATGTAGACAATCTTGTAGTAAAAGAAAGGGGAGGATATGGAGGTATAGGAACAGTAATTCCTCGTGATCATCCAAAATCTAAAAGAGGCGAATTAATTGAAAAAATTAAGAAAGAGATTACAGAAAATCCAGACAATTATCTTCTGCAAGAAACATTGGACTTTTCAACCGTAATTACAAGAGAGTCATTTAGTCCATTAATAATACGAGATTCTTATGTTGACCTTAGAGTGTTTTCTTATTACACTAAAGAAGGACCTCACGTTCCACCTGGAGGACTATCTAGATTTGCAAGACATGGAAGAATCACAAACAATTCTTCTGGTGGTGGAGTTAAAGACACCTGGATTGTTAATTTGAATGAATAGATATATCTACTAAATTCAAACAATAATTTAAAAATTTAATTATCTTCTATAAACATATCCAATATGCTTAAAAATCATTATAACTTAAAAATAATTACAAAAATGCGATGTGCTAATTGTGGAAATCAAGCTAGTTGGAGAGATCCTGATTGTAACAAGTGTGATAAACCACTACATCAAAAAAACTGTAAGGGAAAATCTGCAGATTGTAAGTGTCATGAAATTAATGAACAAGCATGGCAGCAAAAAAAGTCACAACAATCATCAAGTTGATCCGAGTTTACTAAATATAAAAATCCAATCAAAGTAATTCTGTTAAAATATGTCTTATCTATAATGACACCATAATTGATTCAATTGATATGAGCAAAGTCTATGATCTGCTAATCAAAGAGCATTGCAATTCAAAGACTTAACTAATTTAACAACTCCAAGAGTTTTGAAAAATTGACTTTTCTGTCATATTCCAAATAAAATAAAACTAATTAATACTGTAAATTCTTGAGATTATTTAGATGAAAATTGATCATATCGCAATTGCAGTAAATGATGTGGAAGAATCAGCCAAAATATATCAACAAGCTTTAGGTGTTGATCATGTTGAATTTGAAACCGTAGAAACAGAAGGAGTCAAAGTAGCAATCATTCACCTTGAAAATGGAAGAATTGAACTAATGCAGCCAACAAATGAAACTAGTCCGATCAAAAAATTCCTGGACAAAAAAGGACAAGGTCTACATCACATGGCTTTGGAAACTGACAACATAGAGGGTGAGGTATCTAGAATGGAAGGATGTGGAATACAGTTCTTAGGTCAAATAAGGCCTGGTTCGGCAGGAACAAAGGTTACTTTTATTCATCCAAAATCATTACTTGGCGTTTTAGCTGAACTATGTTCTCATCCCAAATAGTGTTATTCTCAAAATAACTATTCCATCATTTTTAGTGTGTCTGAAGCTGTAATAATTCCTATTACTTTGGACTTTTTTGATACTAGGATGCATTTTGAGTATCTTATGAGTGGCACCAGAACATTTGCAGGAGTGTTATAATCAACTATTGGGGGAACTGGTTCCATAGTGTCTGCTATTTTTGCATTTTTTAATTCTGATTCTCCAACATCTGCAAGATGTTTTACAATTCCGTCTTCTGAAACAATTCCTACTAAATCATGTCCATCAAATATAGGAATTTGACTAATTGATAGCTGATGCATTTTTTTTATTGCATCATGTAGTGTATTACTTGGCTTTAGTTTTACAATGTCAGTACT
>JAOTTW010000066.1 GCA_029864235.1 Candidatus Nitrosopumilus sp. | reverse complement strand
GCACTTGAGATTCAAAGAAGAAGAATCGAAGCAGCAGAAGCAAACCCAGCATCTGGTTCAGGTACACCCTATCTTGATGCAAGTGGTGTAGTTGGTGCATCAATAATTGCAGGTGCAGTCTTTGGTGGTATTGCAGCAGCCTTCTTCATTAGAGGAAGATCTGGCAAATACGCAGCAATGGGAAGAGGATAAAACAAACCTCACTTTTCTCTTATTTTATTAGAACCTCTTAGCGGATGCTGATCTCGTACTTTTTGAAAATAAAGGAAATGTATATATCGCACAAATAGAGCCAAAATATACAATGACTCCTATCGTAGGAACTTTCCTGAGTATCCTGTCTTCAGTTTCAGGACAATTAGGACCAAACTATGATCCATTATTCTATGATGTAATGATTTACATCTTCGGAACCATGATGTTTGCTGTTTTCCTTCTTGGAATTATATCATTCTGGTTGCGTGTACACGGATGGTCTTACAAAGACAACCGTGAGAGATGGATTGATGAATTAGACAGACACTTTGAAAGAGAAGGTATCGGTCTAATTCCAGACAACGGTAAATATTGGTAAAATCACTCCTTTTCTTCTTTTCATTCTTTTTAAATTCGGAACTTAAATGATTTTATGTGCGTCTGATTTTTTAAAACTGACTTTGACTTTGAATTCTCTAATTTTCTGGAGGTAAAAAGTCAGACTCCTTTGATTCGTCATATGCCTTTGAAATAAAAACTGCTTTGTAGTTATATCCGTCTTGTAATGGCTGATTAATGAAATGCTCTGATTCTTTATCATTGACATAAATGGCTGACTTTGACTGATCCATGTCTCTTAATGGAAAATCCCATACCCAAAAAAAGTGACCAATTTCAAATGGATATTCTTCAATCCATTCTGCATAGATTGTTCCATCATCAGTTAAAGTATACAATGTTCTCTGACATCCACCATCACCCATTCCTATATTTGCTGGAATGTCTGCTTTTTGGTTATCTACAATTAATTCTAAAGTTGCTTTGATTTTGTATGTTGTATTTCTATCATTTATGCAAACTTTGAGAGGATTATCCATATTGATTACCTGTTGTACCAAAGTACTGGTAGCAGCTACTGATATTCCTATAATGGCTGTAATTAGAAGAAACTTGAGGGTTTTTTTCCTCTTATAAGGGTCTCCCATTCCAGGCCAAATCATGTCTTGATTTTCTGAGGATTTCCTTAAAGTCCTTTCTGTTATTCATCCATAATTTCTATAATGTCTAACTGATCTTGATGGTCTGCCAGAAAGTATGTTATTTCATCTGAATCAATTTCAAGCCACTCTGACTCTCCACAGAAAGGCAAGTAGTCTTCTACAACCAAATCCTTAGGACCTGTAATTCTTACAATCAATCTTTCTCTTTTTGGATTGTATCCAAAGGGGAGTTTTAGTACTTTGCCTCTCTTTTGATTTTGTATGTTGACTTTGTATTCGTCATCTCGAAATTCAACTTTTCCAAAAAAATAACTTTGAAAAATATCTAACTTTCTAATTTTAAAACTTAGCATATTTTTCCTATTTTTTCATTGCAGATAAAACTTGGTTGTTTTTGGAATGGGTTGTTATTGAATAAGATTTATTGATTCATATTAAAATGAAAAGGAAAAGATTGGGTAGTTTATATTACTTGCCAGGGTCGTGTTGCAAACGTGATTACATATCCAACACCAATCAAGATTGATTGATATGCGATATTGGTATATGGAATTGGTTTGAGAATTGGATCTCCTTCAACAACTACTGTTTGACCTGGACCAAGTCCTGGACCTACTTGAGCTACGTTAAGCTGAGTGTGTACGTGGTAAACACCTGCTTCAAGTGCTTTTGCAGATAATGAATATTCTTGGACAGAGTTTCCTGGAATGTCAAATACATTTCCTGGTGGGTCTCTTGCCAACATTTCCCATCTGTTTCCTGCATTAGTAGATTCTGAGAAAATGGAAAGCCATCCCCTTAGGTCTCTTTCTACAAGACTGACTAATGTTCCTTGAACTGTCAAGGTTTCGCCAGTTTGTAGGGATTGTCTGTTGAAGGTTTCATCTTCAATTCTGATGAAACGACTCTGAAGTTGTGCTTGGACACCGTGTGCATCTGCTGTTGGTAAAATTGTTTCAACCCAATTGAAACCAAGTGTACCTAGTGCAAGTACTACGGTAAGTCCTAATACGAAAATCTTTTTTTCGACCATAGTTATCCCTAATATTTCGAAAGAATATGACTAGGTTATATGCTTTACCTTGACAACGAGGATCGAGCGAATAATTGTTGCTTAACATCAATGTTAATCATTCGAAATTGGAAAAAAACTATAAAATTATTTAAAAATCTATTGTATTTATTTATAATTTTTGCATAAAATCTGTTATAAAATAATTATATTTTTTATAAAAACCTTGAATTTTAGAACTCTTGCTTTATATCTAGAATTTACATGACTACTAACATGGCACAGATGCCCGCATTAATCCCAAAAGAAGTTGAGATTCAGAGATTAAAGAAAATCTGGCTCATCATTATTGCTATGGGGTCCACTGCAGCATCAGTCGAAGTAGACAACTTCGTTGATGGTTCCTTACATCAAACCTCTATCAGAGATAGTGCATTTACACCAGCACATTGGTGGCTATATTCCCATTTCATAACATTACCACTTGGATGGGCAGCAGCAGCTATGTATGATAGAAAAGTTCCAGTTCTTAGAGGCCCAAATAACTCAATGAACACTGGATTGAAGATGACCATTCTTGGTTACCTTGCAACCATGTTTACAATTGGAGTCAATGAGATGTGGCACTTTTGGTTTGTAGAGGAAATCTTTGCAGTACCAAATCATTGGATGTTTAACATGGGTGTAGTAGTTGCATTCATGGGTGCACTTGCATACGTAGTCAGAGTATATGCTAGACTCGTAGAACTAGGTGCAGAAACTCCCGGTGAGAATCCATACGTTGCCGAAATGTACAAGATGGCCCTAGAAGGCAAATTGTACAGTAGAGCAATTCCATAAACAAAAAGTGCAATACGCACATTTTTTCTCTTTTATTATTTTTATTAAGACGCAGATCGTACTTGATAGACCGTTTAAGAAAGACTTAAAAGGATTCTTCATAGTTATAATTCCAGAATGACTCTTCCGAAAGGATTCGGCTCAGGTGGCGCGGGTGGCGCATCAAGCTCTGATGTAGAGCGAATGATCGGTAAACGCGTCGAAAACATGACCGGTATGATTACTATCTCATACATAGCAGCATGGCTTGCTACTTTTGGTGGTACTGCAGCAGGATATTTCTATTATCCTTGGGCATATCCAACACCAAGTGGCCACTTTGCCTTCATTGTACTCACAATTATTGAGGCAATTGGTTATCTCTTCTGTGTTAAAGTAATGCAAGAAGGTTCCAACAAGAACAGCAATGGTATTGTAGCAGGAGTAATTGCCGCTACCGCTATAGGTACATTGTTTATAGTTATATTCGTCGGTCACTAGAAGGAAACCCCTTCAGACACTCTTTTTCATTTTAATTTAACTTCAAAACAACGATCTTCATCAAACTCTAAAATTTTATATACTGACCTTTTTATCAACTTGGTAATGGTCTGGTTAAGACGATGTACACACTACTTATTCATAGTAGTAGTTGCAGTTAACTCAACACTGTTAACAATTAATGCAGGTGACTACATCTTCTACACTGACTGGGCTTGGACTTCGTACACGGTATTTTCAATATCGCAAACGTTGATGCTTGTTGTAGGTGCAACATATTACCTTACATTTACAGGTGTTCCAGGTACAGCAACGTACTACGGCCTTATTATGACAGTATACACATGGGTAGCAAAAGGTGCATGGTTTGCACTAGGATATCCATATGACTTCATTGTAACACCAATTTGGTTACCATCAGCAATGTTGCTTGATTTGGCCTATTGGGCGACAAAGAAGAACAAGCACTCCTTGATACTGTTTGGCGGAGTACTAGTAGGAATGTCATTACCATTATTCAATATGGTAAACCTGATAACAGTAGCAGACCCACTAGAAACGGCCTTCAAATATCCAAGACCAACATTACCACCATATATGACACCAATAGAACCGCAAGTAGGTAAATTCTATAACAGTCCAGTCGCACTGGGTGCAGGTGCAGGTGCAGTATTAGCGGTAACGTTTGCAGCATTAGGTTGTAAACTTAACACTTGGACATACAGATGGATGGCCGCTTGGTCAAAGTGGGACTAAACCCAACCTTTTCCTTTTCATTTTATTAAACATGTTTAGAGTGTTCTCTAAAATTGTGTAACTTTGATTAAAAAATATTGTACAGGTTGTGATCTTTTATTGCCTATTTTGACGATATGCAATATTATGATTATTATCTATGAGACTGCAATTTGATCCCCTTTTGGATACCCCAAAACCCTTTGTAAAATGGGCAGGTGGAAAGAGACAACTAATTCCAACACTTAATCAAAATCTGCCTGATAACTTTGGAACTTATTATGAACCATTTCTTGGAGGTGGTGCATTATTGTTTCACATTATAACTGAAAGAAATAATCCAAAATGCAATATCTCTGATCTAAACTCTGACCTGATTTTGGCGTATATTACCATTAGAGACAAAATAGATGATCTCATACCTTCACTCAAGAATCATGAAAAAAATTATCACACAAATTCAATATCATACTATTACTCTGTGAGAGAAAGTAATCCTAAAAGTGACATTGAAAAAACATCAAGGTTGCTATTCTTGAATCGTACTTGTTTTAATGGACTATATCGAGTAAATAGCAAAGGAAAATTCAATGTTCCATTAGGCAAGTACACCAATCCAAATATAGTAAACGAAGAAAATCTTCGTTCAGTAAATCGCATTCTTAATACAACTAGAGTATCTATAAAATGCAGGGATTTTGAGGCTGTTTTGAGCGATGCTAAAAAAGGTGATTTGGTTTATTTTGATCCTCCTTATCAACCAGTTAGCAGCACTGCAAATTTTACAAGTTATACAAACAAAGATTTCACATTTGATGATCTCTTCCGTTTAGCAGAACTTTGTCAGAATTTAAATTCTAAAGGATGCAAAGTTTTACTTTCAAATTCTGATTCAAAAGAAGTAGCAAAAATGTTTTCTAGTAAACACTGGAAAATTTCCAAAATTCAGGTTAACAGAGCAATTAACTCCAACTCTAAAAAAAGGACTGGGCATTTTGAGTTGTTGATAAAAAATTACTAAAGCTCCGAACGGGATCCGAACCCGCGACCTTTACCTTACCAAGGTAACGCTCTACCAGGCTGAGCTATCGAAGCACAAACTTTCCAAGTAGAAAATCCTTATAATTCTTGATTATGAGTTAACAAACTCTAAACTGTTAAATTTCACACAAATTTTTACCCTTTTGGAGGAGTAATCAAGCCTGGCCAAAGTAAGCACTTGTGCTTTTGGACATGCAGGACTTAAGATCATAAAAATGGGTGATCCTGTCTCTCAGGAGTTCGTGGGTTCAAATCCCACCTCCTCCACTCTATTTTGGATGTTTAATCCCACGTGTATTCAAAACTTCGTATACATCTGGAAGTGAGAATACAAATCCAATATGGACACAATCTTTTTCCTCACAGAGCTGACAAAATAGTTCTCCTTTCTGAACTGCAACTTCGGCAATCCTATTTTTGATATTATCTTTTAGGATAACTCGATCGTCATCAACTGAAATTTTTTCAATCTTTGGAGCATATCTTGCAAAGGTCTTGTCTTTTTGCATCATCTCCTCTAACATGTAAGTGACATAACCTGAAAAACTGTTAACACCCTTCATTAGTAGGACATCTTTATTTTTCTGATAAACATCTTGAAATTTATCATAGACTGTTTCAGAAACGGTGATTGATTTGAATCCAGCTTTTGGCAATTTACTTTCCCTTACCGTACAATAAAGTACGTAAGTATATAAAATTTTATTTTCTCAACCAAGCCATGTTTGTGAATTGAAATTAGTCTTTATACAATACCTTGATTCAAGAGCACTATGGGTCGAGGATATCAATCTCAAGATATTAGACAAAAACTGATTGAAGCATTTGAAGATTCTAACACTGGAATGTCAGGAATTGAGATTTCTCAAAAAATTGGCATCAACAGAATTACCATGACAAAATACCTAAAAATTTTTGCAGCTGAAGGATTTCTTCGCCAAAAAGAAATTGGAAATGTTACTTTATGGTTTTTAGAGCCTGGACAAGAGTCATTTGATTTTCCCAATGATTATTTCAAAGTTGCATCACAATATCTAGAAAATTTAGTAAAAGGCACTGAGAACCAAGTTTACTCTTTGATAAGAAATTGCATTCATTCTGGAGCATCATCAAATAAAATTATAGTCGAAGTTATACTTCCAGCAATTCATGCTATAAAAAGTATGTATGATGATGGCAAAATTGGAAGATCTGAGGAAAAATTATTGCAAAATACTATCTCAAAATCACTCCAAATTTTTAACCAAATTCAAATCGAACCAGAACCAAAAAAGAATATTATTGTAATTTCTGCTGATTCAGAAAGCAGTTTAATCTCTGAAGCAGCTTCTACATCTTTTTATTTAGATGGTTGGAAAGTCTTTCACCTTGGGGATATGTCCTCTGCAATCAATGTGTTATACGATCTTGACTTACAAAAACTAATGGGCAAAGTCTGGAAGCAAAAATCAGGAGTTATGATAGTCGTTGTTTTTTCTAAAACAGAAGAAGGCCTTAATTTTTTTGCAGACTCTATTAACTCTGTAAAAGAAAAACTTGGAAAAAAAATTAGATTGGCACTTTGTGGTAAGGTAGGTAAAAAAACAAAAATCCAGTCAGACTTAATATCTGAAAAATTTGAGGATGTTTTACAGTGGTCTAAAACCGTCTATCAAAGTTCAAAATAGAAAAATGGGCCCGATGTGATTCGAACACATGACCTTTCGATTTCTGAATGGTTTATCAGTCGAACGCTCCAGCCAAGCTGAGCTACGAGCCCACAGCAAAACCTCTAGCCACGAGTCATTTAAGTTTAATTTTCTTTCCACTTAATTGAGCATCCAATTGATGGCTCAAAATCTTTTTCAATTTTTTTACCCTCAAGTAATTTCTCAATATTTTCAATCATCGTCTTTTCTGTTACAACGTCATCTGGTTTCATAGCATTGTCTATTCTTCCATGAAAAACAAGTTCTTTTTTATTATTAAATAGGAAAGGATCTGGAGTACACATTGCACCATACTTTCTGGCAATTTCCTGAGTATTGTCAATTAGATAATCAAACTTGAATCCTTTTTCTTGGGCAGTCTTTTTCATGTTTTCAAAACTATCTTCTGGATAATTGACTGAATCATTACTGTTAATACCAATTATTGCTATTTTTTCACCAAACTTTTCATAGAGTTCATTTAGTGCATCTGCCTTTGCCTTAACATAAGGGCAATGGTTACACATGAAAATAACTAGAATTCCTTGATAATTTGTATATTCATCAATTGTGTGTTTTTTGTTATCTGTTCCTAATAGTTCAAAATTTGGGGCAATATCGCCTGCTTTTAGTTTGACTTGAGATTCTAAAAGTACCATGAAAATACACTTTTTTTTCCAAATAAAATTCTTGCCAAGAAGACAACAATTAAAATCCACACATAATAATTCTTGACGTGGGCTGGTAGTATAGCCTGGTAGTATACCCGCCTTGCACGCGGGGGGTCATGGGTTCAAATCCCGTCCAGTCCACTCTTTTCACACCGATCAGTTCTGAAATTCAGATTGCTGGATGGATTTAAATAGGATAAGTTTTGGTTTCAATACATGACAAGTTATACCGATGCTTGGCCTGTGTGGATTCCACTCATTGTAGGTTTAACTCCAGGATTCATTTACTGGTTAGCAATTACCGCAATGAAGAAAAGAAGATAAAAAATTTATTTTACTTTTAATCCTTTTTATTAAAATTTTCTAGTGTAAACTAGGTTAAACGTTGCTACCTTTTTTGTTGACTATATGATATGTTATACGACATTAATCCCCTTTTCAATAAATTCTATATGAAGAAAGTTTTTCTTTGTTTGTTTTTGATTTTCATGCTATTTCCAATTTCATCAGGCTTTTCTCAAGTGACTGACACAAAACCAACATTATCAGTAATACTTACAAGTGATTCACCGTATATTTATCACGATGAGGAGGGATACACTGTAGTTGTTGGTTCAATTAAAAACACAAACCCACTAACTGCAGTTAGCGATGTCAAGATTCGTGCAACCTTTTATGATGATATCAGTGTAACCCCAATAGAAATTGTTCAGGGTCGACCAATATTGGAAGTAATTCCATCCCTTGGAACATCTCCATACATGATCAAATCAAAGACACCAAATCCT
>JAOTTW010000009.1 GCA_029864235.1 Candidatus Nitrosopumilus sp. | reverse complement strand
TTCTTTAATTCAGCTAGAGTTTCCCCTTGGCTGATTGCCCCTGGAATCTCAAGGCACTGTCCACTGTATCCTCCCTCAGACTCTTTTTGTATCATTATTGTAAACTCTCTGCCTCCTTGCTTGTGTGTAGTCTTCAATGTGATTACTGGTTAATTATTGCATTTATTCATTTATCTTTGATTTTACTCTATACTTGTCACATAATGCCTCAAAGGTATCTTCATCAAATACCAGTGAGACTCCTGATGAATAACATTTTGAGCATAAACCTATCATGAAATAGTAAGTGAGATTGGAATTAATTTGAAGTTTTTTGTTGGTGTTTAATTTATTTAATGTCAAAAAATGTTGTTTAAAGAGAAACTTTGTCGGTAATTTGAACTGGTGATAGGATGCAGTCACCGGGATTCGAACCCGGGTCACGAACTTGGCAAGCTCGAATATTAACCAAACTGTACTATGACTGCAACACCACTAAAGGAAGAATTTGGATATTAAACTGTTTTTAACTATTTCATCTAAGAAAAATTATGAATGAAATTCTAATTCAAAAAATAGAACAAAAAATTCAAGAGGTCATTTCAAATAAACAGGAAATTAAACAACTTGCCGAAACTTTATCTGTTATTGATGATTCAAAATCATTTGCTCTTGGAATTATCATTGGTAGAATCTATAATGCATTTTATTACCAATCAAAAAGAATTTTAAAAAGAGATCCTTCTGATTTTGAATTTAAAGAATTTTTAGAATTTGTAAAATGTAGAAAATCTGAACTAGAGAATCTATGGTGATTCTTTTCCATCCCAGTTAACAACTTTGATTGTTGGTGTTCCTGGTAATTTTACACATGCACTCTTTAATGCCTTCTTTGCTGCTGCTAAATGTGCTTCAGTATTAACATACAATTCCATTATACATTGACCTTGTCTAACTCTGGCCCCAAGACTTGTTGCCTTACCCCATGCTCTCCTCATTCCCTCCTGAAGTCTATCCGCACCTGCTGCTGCAATCATTTTGTTTTCTCTTAGCAAATTATGTGGGTAAATTCTAAGTCTTGAATAGTATCCTGCCTCACCAGTTGTTTTTTCAAGTGTTTTATTTGCCGCTAATCTGCATGATTCAATTGCCATGTGACGAATCTGAACTTTCTCATTTGAAAGCAATTGTATGCAATATTGATAATTCCCTCTCTTACCACCTTGAAATTTTGCAATTTTGATCTGTGGTTTGCCCTTGATGTATTTTTTTCTAGTAAATGGCTGTCCATTACCTTTTCTATAGTTTGCCCCATGCATGATAAACTCAAACCAAAATCCCCATATTTTAACGGTTAGCCATATTCATTTCATATATTCCAATGCTTATATTAAAAACACACAACTTTCTCTTAATTATGGAAGAAGCTCCACTTGTTGAAGGAGAATTAGTATCTGAACAAGTAATCATATCAAAAAAAGAAATGATTCATGACTTGGAACTCAAAGGATATGGGGATATTGAAAAAGAAAAATTATTCCTAAAACCATTTGAATCTCTTTATCTTCTTTATTTAGAAAAGCTGATTCTAAAAAAAGGGAAAAAGAAAATTGATTTTGATACAATGATGGGCCTCTATCAAAAACAAAATGATGAAATTTTAACAAAATTTTTGATATATCGTGATTTAAGAAATCGTGGATATGTAGTCAAAGATGGTTTTGGTTTTGGTTTTGACTTTAGGGTCTATGAGAGAGGACAATTTGGTGAAAAAGGAGCAAAATTTCTGATTTTTGGGCTAAATGAGGGACAGCAAGAAAAGATGGGAACTCTTCAAAAAAAAATTGAGCAGATTACACAAATGGGAAAAGAGCCTGTTATTGCAGTAATTGAACGTAGAGGTGAAGTCATTTACTATAAAATTAACAGAATGGATTTTTATGAAAACAAAGCTATATTGTAAAAATCTCTCGTCTAAACACTAAATGCCCATTCTGAGGAGTATTTTAACAAATTATTTTTCTCGGCATACTCAAAGTCATATACTTCTACATGCTTTGTTTTATTGTCCCACAACTCTTGAAAGTCTTTTATCTTTCTCTCTACTCTAGATTTGTCATTCCATGATGTAAAGACATCAACTGATTCAAAATCTCTTGTTTGTGTGGAAAAGGATTCCTTTGATGTTCCAGTAAATGCAACTGCATTATCATTTTTATCAATAAATACTCCAATTCTTTCAGAAAATGAATTTGCAATCTGCTCTGAGTTTGGAATTGCAATCTTTAATTCGATTTGATTGTTATTTACAAAGTCTTGCAACCTTTGAATCTTGGAATTTTTGATAAAAACCCCTTGAAATCCCTTAGTGTATTTTTCTGAGAAAATCTTTGTTAGAACATTAAGATCAGAAATTCTAAATCTATGTCCTGTAATCATTTTTAATTTTGCTTTTCCTGAAGTAAAATTATCAAATGCCATAGATAGGGTAGCCAAAGTCTGAATTGAAACTAAATCTACGCATCTGTTGTACTCTGTGCAATTACTAAGACATGGGAAAAAAAATTCTGCAACAATATCGTCTCTATCAGAACGATATTCTTCTTTGAGTGGTATGTCTTTTAATCCCAACAAAATTCCACTTTCATTAAAATATTTAAAGAAATTATACTTTAATTATCCAAAGTACCATAGTTTTTGGAAATTAATTGTCAATTCAGTCTTTAGTATGTGTAATTGTGATTTCCACCGGCAAATTTTAGAAAATACTCTTTTTTCTTCTACACTTAAATTAAATTGTAAACTCAAATTTTGATTTTTCTGAAATTACTAAATTCTAACGTTGTTCCAACAGTTTCTCTTAATTAGGTAGTGTAGAAATTATGCTCCCGTCGGGCATTAGAGCACTTTTTCCCATGCCCTGTAAGACATCATTAACAACTTTGCGCCCATGACTTTTTTGTAAAGTCATGACGTCTTTATTGAACAAAAATGATATTTAACAATTATTGATTTGTGTTTTATTAGAGGCGACAACAACCATGCTCGTTCATTCGACTAGGTTGGCAATTGCTTCTAATTAAAACAGTTTTTAAAAATACGAATTATGTGTCAAAAAATCATCTAAGACTTTCTTGTGCTGCCATCAGGCTTGCCTGTAAGATAAAGAAAAAAGAATCTAAAACCCTAGATGTTGTTCTGCCTGTTACTGACAAAGTGTTACAAAAGAACCTAAATGCTCTTGAAAAAAATCTAGCAAATGTAAACATTGTTGACTTGTCTCAAAAATTTCATGGAGAGTTACGCTGATCTCAATCGATGTTTTTGTTATTAATTTGTGTAGTTCTGTCCTAGGTGAGATGAATAATGGGAATTACATGTAATGGAATATGCATTAGATACAAGGCATCCAAAGAATCATTTAGCAGTGGACGCTACAGACTAGGACAAAAACGATGTAACTCTTGTGAACTCTTTCTTTACTGGGATGGTCCTTTTTGTCCATGTTGTAATTATCGGTTGAGAGTCAAACCACGACATACAAAATCTAAAAAGAAAACAATAGTTCAGAAGGCGGCCCCTACAAAAGCGACTATAGGTGAAATCTATGGCATGTAAAGAGGTTTGTACCCGATACAAGGCAAAATGGATGTCTCATGAAGATAGATACAGAAATGGTCAGAAAAGATGTAATGCGTGCAATATTTTTCTTATTTGGGAAGGTGTTCATTGCCCATGTTGTGGTATGTCTTTAAGAACGAGACCTAGAACTAGACCGTACAAAGATAGATTCCATCAGAAGATGATAGACTAAACTGAAAAGATACATTCAGCGAAAGTTAAAAACAAACATCATATATGAAAATTAATTATTTTAGATATTTGCGATGATTACTCATTATTATTTTATTTAGTGTTAGAGTAAAGAACGACATGATAGATATTTTAAAAACAAAAAATCTTAAATCATTTTTTTAATAGATGCTATAATTTTATTGATGTTTTTTGCTGTTTTGTTTATTGTGACATAGTATGCAACATTGCCTTTCTGAAAAATTAGTACAGATATTTTCTGATGTTGCATCAACACATAATCCAGTTTGCCTACTTTACTTGTAGTTTCTTTTCTTAATGTCATTAGAGACGATATTACAAAAAGTTCATTTTTCATTATTTCTGATTTTATTAAGGGTTTAAGATTAGGTTTGAGAATGCCTGCCATTGTCCTTCCGTAAGAATTTACAACACCAACATATCTGATGTCATTTGATATTTGATGAATGTTTTGACATTTTTTTCTGTATTGCGCAATTTCTGTCTTCCATTTTTCAGATGGAGTCTTTGTCACATTGAAAATTAGATTGCAAGTTAATAAGTATATTTTTGATTAAAAAGAAATAACTCAATTGTTAAACCCTTGATGAAACTCAGATCATTTAGATCATTTCAAAAAAATTATTTTTCTGCAAGTGGAATTTCAAAAATATCATCCCATGTTACTCCTTTCCAAACTCCTAACACTCCTTCAGGCCTCTCTACTTTTTCTACTTTGGTAATCTTTTGAATTTTTATGACAGATGGGTTTCTTGGTGCCCACAATAATGCCATATAATCTCCTATATTTCCAACAATGTCACTTTTTGCAATAATTATTTTGTCTTTCGAGAAACCATTTTCTACAAGAAGATTCTTTGATGATTCTTCAAGATCTTTTCTACCATGAACAAAAAGATAAACTGCCTTATCCTGATCAATTGTTACCATAGAGTACAATTACAAGACATCACTAATGAAAATTTCTAAAAAGGTCATTACATTTCATTATGTTAGGATAAACTAATTTTGTCTGGTTTTAAATAATAACTCAAATTTTTGGACATTATGCCAATAGATGCAAACTTTCCTGAGGGACTAAAACCAATTGGAAAAATTAATCATTCAGATGGTGAACACTTTCACTGGATTTGGGGTCCAGGTAAGTCCGATGCTGATGCATCTAAAAATGAAGATGTGATAAAGGCATATGAGGCACGTGGGGAAAAACAAGTACCACTTGGTGTTAGTGGAACAATGGTTGCAGTTGCTTTTCTATTAATTTTAAAATCACCATTCTCAGATCCAAGAATAAATACCATTACTCGTAATTGATCTAGTGAAAAAGATTGAAGCGTTGATGAAAAGATCAAACCGTTCATCTATAATTAACCAATTAAAAAAAATAAATTATGTAATAATAGATGTTCAAAATCTAACAGGTGATTGTGAAAAAATATTAAATGTTCAAACATATGAGAAACAATACCCAAATAATAATTCTATTTCACTCTCAAAATTAGAAATTGCAGTTTCTGACAAAAATCTCAAAAAAGCATCTCAAATAATTACAAAACATTCTGGATTATCTGATCATGCAAAAAGAAAAAGTATGTTTGTAACAACTGTGGAGATGCCTCGTATCAAAGACATCTCTGTAATAAAAGATGATGGTTCCTATAATATCAACGCCGATCCACGAGATGAGAAAAAACAACTCATTAAAACACCTTTTATCAAAAGAAATAGAATGGTTTCACTTCAACAGCTAACCGTCTCAAAGACATCACAGTTCTATGAAAAACATAAAAAAATACTCCAATCAGAATACGGAATAAATTCATATAGTGATTTTATCAATTATTGCATACAGAAGTATCTCGTAACAAATGAACTACAAATTAAATGTGACTCTAATCTAACTGTATTTGATAAAATGGTAAATTATGCATATTAACAAAGATGTCTCTCTCTTTTTCTTAATTTAGAAACTGAGAACCAAAAATCAAAGCCATCCTTCTAAGAATCACAAATAATTCATAAAATTAAAGATCTTTGTTGCGATTCTATTCAATTTGTAACGCAACAAGATAATGAGGTAATCTATATCTGTTCAAGCAGCACATTCTCCTTTCCCTGTAACTGTATGATAGCTTGTGTCACTTCCATAGTCTGAAAAAAAGTCCTTGTCTTCGTCTATGGATGGAGGAACAACTAACGGTGATAGGATTTTTTTAAAATCTCCCACTGAACTTATTTCGGAATCCTCACTTTCTTCTTTTCCGTTGATTATTCTACTAATCCATGACGATAGTGAATCTTCATGTTTTTTGTTGTTCTTGAACAGTTCAATTATTTTCAATAATACTGGAATCACTCGTTTGGCCGGAACCCTCATACAGTTTACGCCAAGCATGGTATGCTCGTCTGAACGTCCTCCTAAAGACATTTGATAGTTAGGATACATATTTTTTCCTACTCTTCCGCCTCCGCCATAGAACCCTATGGTCGCAATTTCATGTTGACCGCAAGAGTTGGGACAGCCACTTACCTTGATTGTAGAATCCCTTAGATCATCATCTTCGTCTAATTTCAACTCCAGTAGTTTTCTCTGAATTTCCTTTGCCAATCTATGTGAATTCGTTAAGGCCAAGTTACAGGAGGTAGTTCCCGAACATCCAACAGGTGATGCCATAGTTAACGAACCAGATTTTGCAAGTCCTGCCCCAATCAATCTAGAGTAAAGTTTTGGCAAGTCGCCTTCACTTATCCATCGCAATACTATCCCTTGAGAAAATCCATTTCGTGCAAAGTCTTCAGCAGAAAAGTCTTGGCAAATATCTGCTAAGGATAAAAGTTGGCTTGAGGTGATGTCTCCTGCCTCCAAGTTTATGAATACACAGTAGTATCCTTCTTGTTTTTGTCTTATTGTATTGGTTTTGTACCATCTAGAATAACCATCAAGGTTTGGAGTGCCACTTTCTTCTAAAACACTAATTGATTTTTTGATTTCAGGTAAAGAATGATCGATGTCAAGTTTAACAATAACAGATTGAGTTGCACGCATAACGGACCTTTCTTTTAATACCACATTTTGAAAGTTCTCCCAACCCATTTCATCAACTAGATACCTCATTCTGTTTCTTGCCATGTTTTTTCTGTTACCAAGTCTGTCAAATATTCGAATTACTGCAATTGACGTATATACCAAGTCCTCCTCTGGAGTAAATTCCTCTAGCTGATGCCCTACAAAGGATTTGTTTCCCAACCCCCCGCCAAGAAATATTTTGAATCCTCTTTGAGTGTCTCCATCAATTACTCTAGTTTGCGGAATCAACCCAACATCCACCATTCTTGCCATGCCGTGTTTTTCACAACATGTAAAATTAAATTTGAATTTCCTCGGAAGGTTCTGGCTCAATGGGTTTCGTAAAAAGAATTTGGTTATTGCAAATGCATATGGTGTTGCATCAAAGGCTTCATTACTGCAGACTCCTGCAAGGGGACTACACATTACGTTTCTCACAGAGTTGCCACAAGCTTCTCTTGATGTCATTCCTACTTCGGCTAGTCCTCGCATTACCTCTGATACATCTTCTAGTACCACCCAATGCATCTGGATACTCTGTCGTGTTGATACATGTACGCTACCTATTGAGAATGCCTCGCTAAGTTGAGCTAATTTTCTTAATTGATATGGATAAATTTGTCCTGCAGGAGCCTTGATTCTAATCATTGAATAATCATCAGTCATTCTAGAGCCATAAGCTCCATGTTGTAGCCTGAATCTCCGGAAAATGTCTTTGTCAATCTTTCCTTGACGATACATCTTTACAGTTTCAGCAAATTTTTCTATCTCTTGTAATTTCGACCAATTGCGCCCCTGTTTTGTTTTGGTCTTGACAATCTTTTGTTTTGGATTTTCCAAGTATGATAAAAGATGCGTCGATATTAGATTTAAGATTATTATTGATCGTTCATTTCTTCATACCTTTTCTGGTAGAATTCTCCATCTAAAACCAATGCTTACCAATGATGACTCATACTAAATTTAGTTTCCAAATTAAAAAAATTGATTGGGAAAAATTATGAAATTACAAATAAACAATTGTTAGTATTTTGTCTGTAAAACACACAAATGTTAAGGAAATTGATTTCAAATTTAATTTTGAGTATTGTCTTCTAAAAGCAACTTGCGAGAAGACTGCAGAATACACAAAGTGCATAACATGTAATTCATCATTGTTGTTTTGTAATTGTAATTGTCCAAAATGTGGAAAAAGAGATGACTGCAAATGTGAACTAGCACCAATTTATCCAGAGCCTTGGAACTAAAGACCGCAAATACTCTAAAACACTAGTTTAATTTTTTATCAAAGGGTGCTAAAGAGAAAATTTCACTAGGTTCTGATCAGATTGTTAGATTTAATGTTCAAACAATAATTTCTTAATATATTAAATATGTTTTGCAATTTTCTGCTTCTTAAAAATATTTAATTACTTTATTATGCACTTTAAACTAATGGCCATTAGTTTTGCTCAAATATCTAGCACCGAAGATCAAAGACCAAAAACTACGAAACCTACAATAGTCACCCTCAATCAAAATGATGCAATAAGTGGAATAGAACACACATCAGATGAAAACCCCGGAGATATACACATTACAGAATCAGGTGTTTATGTAGTTATAGCAGCACCTCAGATAGGCAGAACTAAAGGAAGTGAACCAAGATATGTCGATATTTGGTTAAGAAAAAATGGCACAGATATTCCACACTCTAATGTACGTTTAGTCATTAGAACTAAAGACGACAAAAACGTGATAGTTAATCAAACCATGTTGCCATTCAATAGAGATGATATAATCAACATAATGATGTCCGTAGAAGTAGCAGATGAAGGTTTAGGGCTTGAAACAATTAAACCAAAAGGTGAACCTGTTATTCCTAGCATAATATTTTCTATGCATAAAATAAAAGAATACGGAAGTTTTACTGACTAACTAATTATTTCACTTTTCATCTAAAAATTCTCATTTCATATTTGTTTTAGTGTAATGTGGATTTTAAAATTTTGTAACATGTAACATCTGTAAAAAAAACGACGCTAGAATTATTCTTGTATAATTTTAGTAATCTTTGATGGAAGTTCGGCATAGTTTGAATCAGATTCTGAAAAAATATACAAAATATCATCATGTTTGATTGGAAAACTCATGGCCAATCCTTTTTCTCTTAATATCATTGAAAAATTTACAGGTCCTAATTGTTTGTCAAACTCTTCGCATTTTCACTCTTAATGCTAACCCCATGAAGATCATCTCGTCATCTTTTTCACTTTCAAGTGGTTCTACATTTTCTTTCATTCCTCCAGCAACCATCGGCCTCTGGAATTGATTACTCCAGCAAATCTAACTTTGTTTTCCATTTTTATTTTATCACAAATATTATTGTATCCTAAGATTCTGTTTTCAAGCATATCATAATATGCTCATTCACAAATGAAAAACATTTTGATGATTCCAAGTTTGTAAAAAACGATGATGATTCAAAAAGATAGAAAATTATGATGAATTCTCAACAAATACAAAATTCAATCATAGTCATTATACATTGCTATACAAGTAAAATTCCCTTGGGGAAGGCAACGAAAATACAGAGATGTGTTCATGCATTTTAATTTCACAATATTCTTCAAGGAAATCTTTGGCAAATACTGGCTGCAAGTATTCATCATCACTTTCTAATGCTGCAATTGATTCTCGCAAAGCAACAGGTAGTTTTTTAATTCCCATCTCACGTTTCTTTTCTTCAGAAAGTTTGTAAATGTTCATATCTACGTGGTCGGGAGGTTGAATCTTCTTTTTAATACCGTCAAGGCCAGCTAACAGCATGGCTGATTGAGCCAAGTAGATGTTGGCGCTAGGATCAGGGATTCTAGATTCTATTCTTTTTCTAGTTTCCATGTTTTTGTGATGTGATGGAATCCTTATACATGCAGATCTATTGCTTCTACTCCATGCTAGATTTGTGGGTGCCTCAAAACCAGGAACTAATCTCCTGTAAGAGTTAGTAGTTGGATTTGTTATGGCGCAAAGGGATCCTGCATGCTCAAGCAGTCCTCCAATGTAATATAGTGCAGTCTGGCTTAATTCGGCATACTCATCATTTGCATCATAAAAGGTGTTGATTTTTTTGCCATTTTCTTCCTTCCATAAACTCTGGCTTATGTGCATAGCTGAACCATTATCCACTTCTAATGGTTTTGGCATAAAGTTTGCAATTCTGCCACGTTTAGATGCTATCTCTTTTGTAGTCTTTTTCATTGTAATTACATTATCTGCCATTGGGAGTAATTCGTCAAATTCCATCTGTATCTCTCCTTGTCCTGCAGTTGCAACCTCGTGATGGTGGGCTTCTATTTTAATTCCAAAATATCTGTGTAATGTACTCCCTATTTCATCTCTGGCACAATTAAGACTATCAGCAGGTGGAGCTGGGAAATATCCTCCCTTTACTGGAATATGATAACCACTACCAGTATCCGTCGACCACGGTGCCTCTCTTGATTCAATTGAATAACCAGTTCCTCCAGACCAATTTATGGTAGACATTGGACTTGGACCTAGAACAATCTTGTCAAAAATGAAAAATTCAACTTCTGGACCAAAATAACACTTGTCAAATCCTACTTCTTTTGCAATCTCGCATGCTCTTTCTGCTATGTATCGTGAATCTCTGGAATAGCGTTTTCCAGTATATCCTTCATGAATATTTACAAAAAACCGTGCTGATTTGGTGCTGTAATCTGTATTTTCTCTTTCACGATAGTCCATGTCAAAAAAATCAGGATTTATTGCAAATGTATTAGGATCAGGAGATAGTAGCATGTCCGAATCATAAATCTCCTTGAAGCCTTTAATCGAACTGCCATCTAATCTGGGCAAACCTTGAGAAAATGCCTCTTCGGTTATATCTTCACTTGAAACGCTAATCTGTTGTAGTATTCCAAAGGGATCACAAAACTGTAATCTTATCCATTCAATTTTTTCATTCTTTATTGTATCTAATACTTTTACAACATTTTGATTTGAATTATCACTCATTTTCTTCTCCAACAATTATCAAACCAAGACTTTTTCCATAATCGCTCAAACTGAAATCTACGAGATTATTTTGTATAGAATCTTTGTAATCTTGTAAAAACATGTCATTTCAAGCTAATACCCAATATATAAACTATGGTAGAAATTGGTTGTCATTGGTTATCATTACCAATGAATATATAAGACATGAATTTGGAATAAAAAGAATGCCGCTATCAAAAGACATTATGAACTTTAGGTGGAACATGGAAAAAACAGCAAAGGAAATTGGACATGCTACTAGCTTAAAAAATCTATTGCTTGATGCTCAAAAGGCAGTAGAAGGAAATGTTCCTTATGCTAGCTTGGGTGCTCATGTACCAAATGACTATTTTCCAGATATAAGAATAAAGAATGCAAAATTAAATTCGATTCAACAAGATAATTCTGATATAGACACTTCATTGACAATTGGTGGAAGATACTCTAAAAATATTATCAAAACCGATGTTCCATTTTCAGTGGGAGCTATGAGTTATGGCTCTGTAAAGTTACCTGCAAAGATTGCATTACATTTTGCCTTAAACAGACTTGCAGAAAATGGAATCAGAGTTTTGATGAATACCGGTGAAGGTGGTGCTTTGCCATGGGAGGTATATGGCTCTGAAAAATCTCGTGAACATTTGTCCAAATCTCATTGGGATTCAATCTTGCAATATACAGACCGACTGCTAAAGGATAGTAATTTGGATGGGATTGATATGGATAAATTGTTTCAACGAAAATATCCTCTAGTTGTTCAGTATGCATCTGGAAGATTTTGGAAGGATCCTTCATATCTTCTTAATGCAGACGGAATTGAAATCAAAATTGGCCAAGGTGCTAAAATAGGACATGGTGGATTGCTTCCAGGTTCCAAAGTAACAGAACTAGTTGCTGAAAACCGTGGAATACTTCCAAACAAACCTGCACATTCACCTTCAAGACATTTAGATATTTTGGGACCTGAAGACTTGGTAGCCAAGGTTTTAGAACTCAGAGAACTGACCAATTGGGAAATGCCAATAATTGTGAAGGTAGGCGCTTCACGCATTTATGATGATATGGAAATAATTCTAAAATCGTATGCCGATGCTGCAACAGTAGATGGATTGGCAGGAGGTACAGGTGCTGCACCCTTTGAAGTAAGAGAAGATATTGGAATAAACACCATAGCTTCACTTTTTCCAATAAGAAACGCAATTGCAGATTATTACAAGACCCATGACAATGACGGATTCAAGCTATTGATGAATGGCGGTATTTGGGACTCTGAAAGAGTGGCAAAAGTACTTGCATTGGGAGCAGACGGAGTAGGAATTGGTACAGGATTCCTTCTTGCAATGGGATGTACACTTATTCAGGAATGCCATACTGATATTTGTCCTGCCGGAATTACTGGTTCTCATGAAAAACTTGATGTCGAAAACAGTGCAGATGGAATCTTCAATTACATCAAAACAACAAAAACCGAGCTAGAAAATATCGCAGGATCACTTGGAAGAAAAAGCATTCATGACATGAATCCTGATGATCTGGTTGTAAGTGATTTGCTAACCAGCATTATTTCAAAATTAAAATTTTTAGATGGAACAGATTATGTATCAAAAATCAAACAAAGAATAGAGAATGCGATGGCTGTACTTAATTTACAAGGTGGGAATTCTTGAGACTAAATGAAAAAGCAATAATTAGAAAATCCATAATTGAGCTCTGCAATGCAGAGCCGGTCAGAAAGGAGTCTATGGATGATGCAATAAGAGCAATCAGAGAAAAACGTGGAAACAAAAACCGCGATGAAAGCTTGTGGGATTATGTAGTGGCCCTTGGGGCTCAATTGTCAAGGCCTCCGTTTGATCCATACCGAGAAAAAATCAAGCTTAGGACAGAAATAGGAAGAAAAGGAGATCAAAAGGTTACCTTGAAGATACCTCTATTGCTTTATGGAGAATTTGACTTGTCGCAAAGTTCAAAAGATTCACTGAATCTCGCACTAAATGATTTAGCAGACAGTAATTCAACGATAGGAATTATTTCCAAAGATGAACCATGTGATGAAAGAAAATACCCTCATTTTCAAATAATAAGTGACATCAACCAAATATCTGATCCTGATGGAATCGTAATAGAATATGTCAATGCAAATACCATTGAAAAAATAAAAAAAATTAGAAAAGAATTTTGGGGTCCTGTCATAGTGGAGGTAGATGAGAATTTCTCATATTATGTCCCCCAATTGTTGGAATTGGGAGTAGATGGAATTTTAATTGATACTGCAAAAATAACAAAAAGCGAAAAATATGCAGAGAAACACGCAATATCTGTCATACATGATGCTAGGGCTTCAATAAATGAGTTTTATCAGGGAAAAGAAAATGATGGGGCATGTTTAATTGTTGCAGGAGATGTGGACAGTACTGGAAAAATAATAAAGGTTGCAGGACTGGGTGCGGATGTCATTGGTTATGACACAAGTCTGTTGATTGCCAAAGTTGGTCATTATTCTGAAGAATTCTTTGATGAAGAAATTACTGCTAAAAAAATATACAATCACATGATGGCTACCAAAAATGAATTAACAGGAATTCCTGCTGCTCTAGGGTATAGCAATTTTCACAATCTCTCTCCTAGTGATTTTAGAACTTCAAACATTAAGGCAAGTTTGGAAGGAGATATCATGCTTGAGGGAGTAGACAAAACATACACACAAATCCTTGAAGAGATATTCGACGACCACATAAGTAAAAAACAAATTCAAATAAATGAGCAACAAAAACAAAAAATCCTTGAGAAAGTAATTTTGGAGGAAAATTAAATGTGCGGAATATGTGGGATTATGATGGATGATGCAGATATCCGTTATTCACATGTTGGCTCACTCTTACAAGACATGATGGAAAGCCAGCAGATTAGAGCTCAAGATGGTGCAGGTATTGCAATATTCGATAACAGTAATTCTAGTAATTCTTTTAGAATAAAGAGCTTTAGAGCCAATGGAGAAAAATTCACCAGTGATGAGATTAATTCTTCAACTGACAAAATAAATGAAAATTTGATAAGCTTGTATGATGATGCAGATTGTACCTTTTACAGTCTTGAAAATAAAATGATGTTAATTAAAGATGTAGGACTAGCAAAAGATCTAGACAAAAAATACAACATACGACAAATTACGGGATCTCATGGAATAGGCCATCTAAGAATTGCAACTAGCAGTAGAGTTACTCCGTACAACACTCATCCATTTAGTACTACCATCTTACCTGATGTTGCAATTGTGCATAATGGAGAAATTACAAATTATAACATGTTAAGAGATATGCTGGAATTAGAGGGATATAGCTTTTACACAGACAGTGATTCTGAAGTAATTGCAGTTTTCATAGCAAGTCAAATACTAAAACATGGAGATGTGGAGAGGGCACATCGCGAGTTTATATCAAGAGCAGATGGACCATTTACATACATAGCAGCAACGGCTGATTCGCTTGCTATCGTACGTGACAAGTTTGGTACTAGAAAAGGAATAATAGGATACAATCCAGGAACAGAAAAACAACCACCCTTTTGGGCCATGGCAACTGACCTGTCTGCCTTAGATGTGATAGGTGCTACTGAGAAAATAGAAACTCCTCATCCGGGAAAACCTAAGATCTTTTACAGGAATTAACAAAATGTTTACTCTGGATATAGATGACATTAGGTCATTAGCACAAGAAATTTCGCAAAAAGGAACTGATAGAGAATTTGAATTACTGAAGACCAAACTCAATGAAAAGTACGGGATAATATTACCAAATGGGCTCAAAACTGCCGCAATTGAAAAATTTGGGGATATTGCCAGCTCGCCAATACTTTATGAAAACATAACAAACTCAATACTTCGAAAAAAAGTGGAAGAAGGAGAAACTGACATACTCATAAGAAACCCCAAGGCACTTTATAGAATTGGCGTGTTGGGTTATTTGGACCCTGTTGAACTCAACTTGACTGTGGAAGGAAATGTTGGGAATTTCTTTGGCGCATTTTGCAATTTTAATGGAACATGGACAGTCAAGGGCCATGCAGAGAATGGATTAGCTGACAAAGGATATTGTGGAAAATTTGTCATAGATGGATTAGCAACAGAACTTGTTGGACAAAACAATCAATCAACAAGTTATAGTCATGGAGTAGATATACTTGTAAGAAAAGGCTGCATGGAAAGAGCGATGGCTCAAGCTAGAGGAGGAAATCTTGTTACCTTTGGAGCAGGATTTAATTCCGGAATATACATGTCAGATGGAATTCTGATTAACTTGGGTCCCCCTGGTGAACAGTTTGGTTCAGGTATGGTGGGAGGTATAATTTACACAAGACAAGGAACAACTACCGGTAAGGGTGCAGTAATAAAAAAACTGGACGACAACGATTATGAAAAAATAAAAAATGTTCTGAAAATATTTGAGCAAGAGCTAATGATTGAAAATCTTAATGATTTATCTCACTCAAATTCAAAATTGAATATGACTAACATAAAACATGAGGAAATAAATTTTAAAGAATTCGAAAAAATTATTGCTGATAGTAACAATATGCACTAAATAATACAAATCGGGTTTTACTTTTTTAAATCTACGATCTAAAAGTTCTTCAAATTAAGAGTTCAATAATAATTTCAACAAAGAAATAACTAAAATTTACTCTTTTGAATATTTAACAATCAATCAAAAAAAATAACAAAACATCTGTCCTTTCTCTTTGGTTTGTTTCTAATTCAATTCATAAAATTTGTAGTAAATATTTTGATCACCAATTATTACCACATAATGGAAACACATGGTTAACATCAAGTCTTACAATACCTTTTTCAACTAGTACAAATTAAAAACCTGAGGGAATCTTGTCTAAGACCAATACTGTTTATGTTGTTCAGCAATGGAATATATCAAAACTGACATACGAAGAATCAGTATGTGCAAGATGCTCAAAAAAATTTGATATAAACGACATTGTCGCAAACTCCACTAGAAAAAATATTGTTATCAATGTGCAGCAACGATAAACTTGGTTAGTGGTAATGTAGAAGAGGATCTTCATATTTTACAATTACAATCAAGTACATTACGTGCTATAAAATAAATCACAAAAAGAAACAACTTTGAGAAAAAAATAGAAGACTGCAATTGATATTATAAAAAAATATTTTACAAAGTCTATTCTTCCTTCAAAAAACGTTCAGGGAATGGCAGCTGCTGCCATCTTAATCACATATACCAATATGATGCCCTCTCAAAGTTTTGAAAAATATACAATTAATTCATATTCTAATACTCAAAATTATCCTTGTAAAAGATGATTCAAATTTAGTAAGGCATTCCTTCTGTAATTGGGGAATTTACAGAATCAAGCTTTTGAGTATTGTATACACCAAAAACTTCTTTATCTATTTTTTGTTGAGTCCAAATTATGATATTTCGAATAATATTGATAGATATAGATAATTCATTTTTTGAAAGTTTGTCATAGTGTATATGTTTACACACTTCAATTAAATCAGGACGCTGAAAGTTTGGTCTAAAGAAATAATCTAAACACTGTTCTAAATACTTCATTGATATTTCATAGAATAATTCTTGTATCAATGAATTTTTTAGTAATTTTTCTTTGTTTTTACCTAAAATGAAACTACCAGATACTACAACTGAGTCTCTTCTGTTTTTTAGTTTTACTACATAAATCTGGTGTTCACATGTAGTAAATGTCCATCCAAAATCTGTATTTGATAGTCCTGCATTATCAATAATATACCCATCATCTTCTAGCCATTCTTTTACCATCTCTCCTATTTGATTAGGGGACATGCGAAGAATTTCTTCCATTATCTCAATCTAGCTGTACTATTGTTACAATTATGCTAGGTATTGCAGGTTCTCCTTCTGGTTCTATTGCCTCTATTCCTATACCTTCATCTTCTGTTTCTCCAGACATCATTATATTCAAGGTATCTCCTCTGTTAAGGTGTGTGACCATGTTTAGTGGTATGACATCTTTTTCTTGAGAATCTGTCAAGACTCGTCGAATGTTTGAATAAGCCACATCAACATTATTTACCCTTACCCAAAAATCAATCCAACGGTTTCTAGTGCCTTTTGCTTTACCAACTTGAGGAGCTGCAATGATAAGATACATACCAGATTGTTTAATCATAATGTCTCCTTTCTCAAAGTCAATAGTATGAATTCCTCCAGCTATATCTTCTTGAATATCTAATTGAATTTCTATGGGCTTCAAGGTCTCAATTCTTTGAGTTTTTGTAGATGCCAATTGACCAAAGGCCTTCCTGTAATCTCTTTGAGTTGTTTGGTTTTTTTCTGACATTTTATCATTACTTCTAATCTGCATTTTATATTTCTGCCTCCTCTACAATTGGTTTTGAATTTTTGTTGATTCAGGAGTATCTAAGAATAATCCCCAAGCTTTGGCAAAGCTAACTATCCATTTAGAAAGCGGTGTAATTTCTCTATCTTTGGAACGTATGTCTCCTTGAATGGTTCCACTACGTGAGCTGGGCTGTACAAGAGTCCTTATAACGGAAATGGAAACTGTGAGTAAATCAAATAAGAATTAGTTACATTGTTTGTGTCTTCTTGTGTTAAATCACTATCAATGATGTCGATTTCATATCCTACCTTGTATACATCAAATGTTTTGTTCAGTGAAATTACTTTGTTTTGAGAATAATCCACAACATTTTGGATTGTGGGAAATTCCAGATTTTCCTCCAAAACTTCCATGTACGGGTTGATCTGCATTTTATCAAGATATTCAGTGACCTCACCCCACTTGATTCCCTGTTGCAAGAATTTGGGTTCAGATGCAGTATATTTTACAATTGAAAAAAGAGTGTTTTCCAAGGATTGGGTGTATCTTATGATGTCTGGATGGATGGTGTCAGCTGATCTGACCTCATAGTTTTGAGAATCAACATGAAACACTGAGCGTCTGATGGAATTATCTGTGCCTAAAATGTCACTAATTGATGCCTGTACTAACCAAATGTCATTATTAATCTGGTTTTCATCTGAATTTAGCAGGTTGACATAGTTTTATGATATAACAAAGACTGGAATTATGTCTCAAATCTTTTGTAAAGTAATGATAACTTTCAGCCGAATAGTTCAGTATTGCAGAAGGATCACAAATCTTGTAAGTGTAAGAATCACCAACTGGCAAGTTCTTTCCAAGCTGCCACATATTGTTCTGATATAATGCAGAAATCTGTTCGTTGTACGATGATGGTGGGGTCAAAGCATAAACATTTGGAATTATCACATCAAATATTAGTCCAATTGTAGTTACAATAATTATAAACAGTGGCAGATAGATCTTGATTTTTTTCACAAAAAAAGATGGATCATTTACATAAAAGGAAAAAACTAGGGTATTGTTTCAAAAAATACATTCCTATTACTCATTGCATTAATGTAGTAAAGATATTATGCATATCATAATTTCATCATATCAATGAACAAAAAACAGACAATAACCATTACGGCAACAATTCTCATCCTAGCATCTGCTGTCGCGTTATCTACAGTGCTAGAGCCAATCCAGGTTGATGCTCTAAAAGGACAAGGAGTGCCAAATCAACAAGGCACAAGCAGCAAGGTATGCGGAGACAGGTTATGCAGTGAACCAGCACCCCAAAAATCTGCTTCAGATGCTGACAATAATAATGACGATACAAAAAACATCAATGATGATGATGTCAAAGATGACAATCAAAACAAGAATGCCAAAAATCTTGACAAAGACAACAGCGCAAACAAGATAAAACACCGATGGTTAAATGTCCACTCTAATGTACATACCAGCTTCAATGAAGTAATAGTAATACCCACAATAGAACAAGATGCATTTATCCATCCATTTGCAGTAGTAATTGGCAACTGTCACATTGGAAAGATGGTCTTTGTGGCTCCAACTGCAGTGTGCAGAGGAGATGAAGGTACACCAATTCATGTGGGAGATGGTGCCAACATGCAAGACGGTGTAGTAATTCACGCACTAGAGACAGTAGAAGAAGGACACAACATTGATGATAGAAGATTCTCAGCTGATGGTGACAGACTAAAAGGTGATGATCCTAGATTTGCAGAAGGATTTGCAGCATATGTTGGAAATAACGTCAGTCTTGCGCATGGTTCAATGATTCATGGACCTGCATGGATTGGAGACAATACGTTTGTTGGAATGGAATCACTAGTGTTTAATGCAAAGATTGGAATCAACGTTGCAGTTGGAGTATCAGCTACCATTACTGGTGGTGTGGAGATATCTGATGGCAAGTTTGTTCCACCAGGTGCAGTAATCACTACACAAGAACAAGCCGACGCACTTCCAGAAAGAATTGGTAGCCACTATGAGGGAACAAATGATGCCGTTCTTAATGTCAACCAACAACTCGCAGAAGGATATGACGAGATGGATCTTGAAAAGTTGATCATGGAAAGAGAAAAACAGATGGAAAAAGGAATGTGGGAAACCTCAATACCTCATCCATAATTTTCTTTATTTTTTACAACATGAAATGATTTTCCAGTGGAATGGTAAACGTGACATTTCAAAAAGCATTTTGTTTAAAATAAAAGAAAGATTAGATCATTCGTTTTCATCAACGAAAATCCACGACAGTCCCTGTACTTCTTCCCAAGTTAGATTATTGTTAGATTGATTCATGATATCCCTTTGCAAAATTCGTATAAAAGATTCAAGAAGAAATTGTTCACATAAATCATCAGGGAATCGTATGAAGAATAAAATCATATTATTTGATCATGAATTACAATTTAGAATTGGGCTAAAATTGCCCAACCCAACATAGGACGTAACTATTGTGGTCTGGAAAACGATTGATGACTCCACAGTATGAATTACAATTTGTATTATTGCAAAATTCGTATAAAAGACAAACTGAGAAATCATCAGTGTGATCTAAATACTAGTGAAGTATAGTTGTGTTGAGCAAGATACTTGGGGTTGTCACCAGACAACTGTTAGTTGTTGGTCTTAAGATCCAAAATTATAATTTTCTTCTTTGTGTTTACATTTAGAATGATTTGATTTTCATTATTCCAATTTAATTTTTTTAATTATGTCGTGAGGAATGTTGATTCTGTGTTGAAGGTATTTGGTTTTCTTGTCTTTTCCAAGATATGTTCTGTGTTGTAGTTTGATTTGTTTCATATGATAAAATATTTGAAAAGAATAAAAAGAAAAAAGAATTGATTCCTTTTCTAGGAAGTCAGATCATGTACTGCTATTCCAAGTGGCAGTCCATCAGGTGGAACTACATCTTTCCAACAGAAATAGTCCCATGCCTCTAGTCTGAAACCCCCAGATGAAAACATCAAAATTATGAGTCTATCAATAATATCTGTGCAATGCTTTAGCATGTCCTGAATTTCTTTTCTTGTGTATGCTCTATCCTGGCTTTTTATCTCTCGCGGAAACATTTTGTTGATCATCTTCCAGGAAATGTCTACTTCATTTGCAGAAAGCAGTGCCTTGATTGGTTTGATTCTATTGGACACCGAATTAGGACTCAACTTTCCTACATCCACTTTTCGTTTGATTTCAATCAAGTATGACTTTATTATGGTTTTTTATGATGCTTGTGTCCTTTTTTGCCAAGGCCACAAACGCCTCACACCTGTCTTCTAACTGGAAATCTCCTGCATTATGTTTAATTTCATACTCTTCAAATATGCTACTTGGGATTAGTTTTAAAAATACCTGAATATCTCTTATGTAGTTGCGCCTTGTCTGTGGACTTGCTATTGATTCTACAAAGTTAACAAAAGCATCTTCTTCCAATCTGTTTAACTGTAGCTTCACATTTCTAATATGGTCTGCGTCTATTTTAGTCACTAAAATGAGATGCTCCCGTCGGGATTTGAACCCGAGATCACTGCCTTGAGAGGGCAGTATGCTTAGCCGGACTACACCACAGGAGCTTGTTCAAAAACAATCCCAATCTCAATTTAAAGGAAATGTTTACACAGTAAATCGTTTGGTAAAAATTAGTAAGTTGGATCGTTTATACAAAATTTAAAACAACTTATTCTAATGAATTTTAAAAAACTCATTGAACAACAAGGACTGACAATTTTCCCTGTTGGGTTAGGTGGTTGCAGAACATCTAGTGTTAGTTTTGATTTATGTGATTATGATATAACCATATTTGATGAAAAACCTGAACCTGACACATTTGTCTCATTTGAAGATAAACTCATTTGTATTCATCATGGCTCATTAAAAGAAACACAATCAAAAATTCTTATACAATATGATCAAATGCAAATAATTCAGGATGAATCTTGGGAACTTCAAATGTTCTTATCAAAAATTAAAGAAAAAAGACTAAATCTGTTTAATGACTTTGCAAAGAACTGCTTGATTGATTCTCTTTTCTGCTGTAAAAAATGTAAAGATGGAATAAATTCTTCAAATGTTTTTGCATCTTGCTGGCAAAAATGTGCCTCATTTTATTTGGCTGATGCAATTTGTGCATTAAATCAGAAAAACTCTTCTCCTTCTCACATGCTAGACATGATGAGAAAATTCTCAAAAACTCCTGTTAACAAAAATATATCTATCATCAATGAGACAGTAGGAATAGAGCGTGCTACTCCTATACTTTTAGAAAGAATGCTAAAATCAACTATTGGTTTTTCAGATCTTATTGAGAAAAACAGTCATTCTCAAATAATCCAACAAAAACATGACTTTTTTGTAAAAAACTCAATGCTGTCTGATAGTTATTTTTACTTGGGATACATCAACAAAGAAAATTTTACTAAAATTAAAAGTACCCTGAAAAGACAACCTGACTTGATTCATATCTTAAAGATCGCTTTTGATGTTGAATCTGACTCTAATCTATTGTTACATCAAGGAGATCTTGTCCAGAAATCTTGTAATGAAATACTAGAGATAATTTCAAGAGGGTAATTTTCTAATGTTTTATACTAACCTTTTAAAATAAGTAAGATTACTGATTTACCATGGTAGATCAAGCATGTGGATGCGAAGCTGATAGCGGCGATCCTGACTATGCATGTGATTGCGCAATGCAAGGTCATTGTATATGCAGTTCAGATTGCAAATGTTCAACCAACGTTTGTAAAGAAGCTGTCGGACAAATGTAGTTGGATAGTAGATTACAATCTTATTTTTTCTTTTTTAAAGTTATTCTTCTTCTGCTTCGAAGCCCCATGATTTTACCAATTCTTTCTGAAACTTGTCTGACTGCTTTTCATCAAGAGCAAAACCACAATTTTTGTGTGTAGGTACTACTATCATTCCGTCAAGCTTGAATTCAACTTCAAACAAGTGAACTTTGGAGCACTCACACATGTCTGCAAATTCTTTGATTTTCCTCTATATTTGCTTATTTGAATAACCTTTAACTATCCGTAATGCCCATTTTTTTTGATTTGAAGACAGCATTTATGGCTATTTCATTGATTGCAATTTTGATTCTAGGATCGGTTTCGCTACCACTAGCGTCTGCACAATTCCAATCTGGTGGAGTAAACAAAGAAGGGTCATGGTATGCTGGAGAGGGTCTCAAACAAGGAGATTATTTTAGATATTCCATGTGTCATGTTGATTACAAAGAATGTGCTACATTTGAGTTGGATTTTTGGATAAAAGGCGACAAGCAGGTTGGCAGTGAAACAAAATGGCTTGCAGAAGCAGTTGTGTATGATGGAAATAAAATTATTGTAGGAGAATTAGAACTAGGAAAAGTTGCACCAGAACCAACTGGTGGAAGTGCAGAACTAGGAGTTTACAGAGGTGCATTCAAGTCATCTATTGCATGGCTGTCAGCATTTGCAACATCTGATTCAAGTTCAGGTGGTAAAGGACCGAAAGAATTTTCAGCAAAATCTTGGGGAAAGATTGGAAACATTGGCGGTGAACAAGTAATTCCAACTGCTATCCAAACAATAACAGTTCCTGCAGGAACTTGGGAGACAGTTTTGATTGCATGGAAAACTGGTGGATATTCAAGCAAGGTTTGGATTGTAGATAACTTTCCGTTTCCAATAAAAGCTGAAACTTGGACGCACGTTTCAGAAGGAATTCCTCCTGCTGAATATCGTTTTGAATTATTAGAGTATAAAGAAAATGTACAATCAAGTCCATTTGAAGGAATCTTGTCAACTTCAGTTCGCGCAGCTGAAATGGGATGCAAAACAAATTTTGAGAAAACACAAAGTATCAAAAAACCTACAAAAAACTTTAGCTATCAAATACATGCATTCTATGGTCCTGAAGATCCAGTAGAAGGTTGCTCAATGCAATGGCTAATTGAATTTATCAGCAAATATGATGACACAGAATTTCTTAATCAAGTTCAGTATGATTTTCTACGTGTAGATAAAAATCTAAAACCTCTCTGGTCAAAGGCTCAAGATGAGGGGAGGCAATTCCTTTATTCTCCATCAGGACAAGCTCTAATTGATTTCATTGTTGAAGCAGAACCAGGAACTGCAAGATATGTTATATGGGTTTATGGTTTAGCTCCAGAAGGAATTGTTCCATCAGTTCCTGATGATTACCTGATAATTGAAATTCCAATATCGGCTAGAGAAGGAGGCACTGTTATCACTCCACCTCCAAAACAAACGCAAAGCATTCCTGAATGGATTAAGAACAACGCAGGCTGGTGGGCAAATGGCGACATTGATGATAACTCCTTTGTTCAAGGAATACAATTCTTGATCAAAGAAGGAATAATGAAGATTCCTCCAACTACCCAAGGTGCAAGCACTGGAACCAATGAAATTCCTGAATGGATTAAGAACAACGCAGGCTGGTGGGCAAATGGCGACATTGATGATAACTCCTTTGTTCAAGGAATACAATTCTTGATCAAAGAAGGAATAATGAAAATTTCTTCTTAGTGTTTTTATTTTGTTACATTCAAATTGTTAGACATTATTTTGGATAATTGATTTGTAATGGTAGGTTTGTTTAGTTATCCCAAAAGGCATCTCAAAAAACTCATTAAAGATGGGGAATATGCTGAAGCACTTGATTTTGGAAAAAATCTTGAATCTAAATTTTCTAAAGACTCTGATTTCTTGTTTATAATGGGAAGTATTTACTACGTATTAGAGGATGCAAAAAAGGCAATTCCTTATTTCGAGAGAGCCCTTGAAATTGACAGTAATGATGTGGAGACACTCATCCTCAAAACGAATGCACATCTCTCATTGCAACAAAGAGATGATGCAATTGACTGTTGTAAAAAAATTCTAAAAATTCAACCTGATAATTTTGAGGCTCATGGACTGCTTGAAAAATTAGAAAATATTTGATTTTTCATTGATTGCGCTTTACTAAATAAACATCATCCATCAGCCAATCACAAAACTTTGTAACATTCTCATTAAACTCTGTCCAAATGTGCAAAGAGTGTGGCAAAATGTCTATCTTCCATCCTTCTGAAAAAACTCTGACTCCTTCTTTGTTCTCATACATGTATGCATCTTCTGTTTTCACATCACCTAGGATTTCTTTTGCCTTTTCTTTGATGATATTTCTATTCATTGGAAAATTCTTTTTTTCATAATCAATAATTAAACTAAGATCTCGTTTTCCATACATGTCAAATTCTTCAATTCTTCCCTCTTTTGGAAAATTGACTACAAGTTTAATGTTGTATTTTTTTCCAACCTCCTTTCCGATCTCTACAACCCTTGTATATCCCATAGCCGGATTTTTCTTTAACAAAAATCTGATTTGAGCCAAATTGGTCTTGAGTTCTTTTTGTAACTCTTGGATTAATTCTGAAAATATCATGCTACCAGTTCTCAGAATCCTATTATATTCATTAATTTTGTGGCAGGATTAGTTTTTTAGATGTAAAAATCAATGAGTACTATTGGCACTTCCAATGGATTATGACGGACTTAGAACAGACGACGCATCTGAGAGGACAAACAACGTTGATGATTACAAGAGAACATGTATGGATTTTATCGAAGATATATCACATGATTATGAAGCATGGGTTGATTACTATAAGCTACCAGAAGATGAAGACAAAAAGAGACGAGCCGGAATTCATGCTACTATTAAGAAAACAAATGATTGGATTGCCAAAGTTGCCCAATCAATCCAAGCAGTTGATGTTGTAATGAATGATGGAATTCAAAAGATGGCAGAGGCCACTGCAGGAAAACCCTTTCCAATTGGAGTTTTTGTAAATAAAACATCAAGTTACACAGTTGGAAAACCTGGAGTAATTGATATTAATGTAAAAGCAAATGGAAGAGAAAATAGAAAAACAAAACTTGGCTTTCATTTCAAAGACGATAGGTTTAGAATTGAATCTACATGTGGTGCATACATTGATGAAACAAATCTTCCAACTGATCAATTTGATTTGATGGATATTAATCTAAAACTTCATGCAGAAAATGCAAAACAAAGAGATGTCATTTCATTTACCGTAACCATAATTGAAACAGAAAATGATGTAGAATATGACAGAAGAGGTCTTAGTACTATTATTCATCTAGTGTAACTTCGATTGCAACTCTTTTCTCATTTGCCCTCTCTTCATTAGGATATTTTAATTGGGAAATTTTTTTTTCTAGATTCTCATCTGCAACTTGTCTTGCTTTTCCAGTAAATTCTGAGTCATTGTATTTTATTATCACATTTGGATTTGTAATTGCATTTTTAAACCAGTCTCCATCAGGCCTATGTCTTGAAAAATATATTTTTCCGTTATACTTTACCCCCCGAAGCATTACAGAATGATACTTGCCCGTTTTTCTTCCTCTTGTGCTTAGAATGCCGCGAAATAAATTCTCCTCAATTGTCATGACAAACTTTGACTTGTCAAGTAATTTAACCCCATTGATAGAAAATTCTGATATCTGATCTCATAAGTAAATCTGTCCAGTACATATTATGTCCATTAAACTAGAAGGAATGCCTTCAAACATTGCCACCGCAGACACCTTTCCCGGAAAAAAAGTCATTGACAGAGAAGGAATCGAATATGGCAAAGTAAAACACATTCACATTAACCAAGACACGCTTATAGTTTCAGGTGTAACAATACATCAAGGATTCAACAAGGACTATTTTCTATCTGATGACTATATTGACAAATTCACAACAGAAACCCTTTTGCTTAGTAGACCTCCTGTAAGAACCGGAGTTACGGTTGTTGATATTGACCGCCATAAGATTGGAAAAGTAAAACGTCTACATAAAAATCCTGACACAAACGAACTAGAATCAATTGAAATCACTAATGGATTAGTTCATTCTAAAATTCTCTCGAAATCAGAAATTTGGGGAATTGGAGAAAAAATAATTCTTGGAATGACTAAAGAAGAATTTAAAAAATTAGAATAGATTTCTTATTTTTATTTTTAATAATTCTAATCTACATTGTTACACTTTCTGCAGACCGGAATTCCTTCTTGAACTGTGATTTCTACATTTGATGAATGACACTTTTGGCAGAGCCCCTTCATGTGCCATCTTGGTGTTATATCTTTAAATTTTTTATGAGTATTGATAGTATGACAAACACTTAGCAATTTATAATTGACACAAGCGATCAAAGTGTTGAATTCTATAGAGACAAAATCTCTTTCAAAATCATTTGGAGATGTAACTGCAGTTGATGATATTTCTTTTGCAGTAAAAAGTGGGGAGATATTTGGATTTTTGGGACCAAACGGCGCTGGAAAAAGTACGACCATGATGATTTTAACAACACTCCTCAAACCAACATCAGGACACGCATTTGTGTCTGGATATGATGTTGTAACACAAGCGAAACAGGTTCGCCAAAATATCGGCTATGTTCAACAAGAAACTACCGTTGATGAATACCTTACAGGAAGAGAGAATCTACTTTTGCAAGCAAGATTGAACCACATCTCAAAGGATCAAATTAACAAAAGAATTGATGAAGTACTGGACTTGATTGAATTATCTGACAAACAAAATGATTCTGTTGTAACTTATTCTGGTGGAATGCGAAAGCGCCTTGACATTGCAGGCGGTCTACTTCACCATCCAAAAGTTTTGTTCCTAGATGAGCCTACAGTAGGCTTGGATATTCAAACCCGCCGTAAAATCTGGGAATATATAAAAAAAATTCACATCGAATTTGAGATGAGCATCTTTCTTACAACACACTACATGGAAGAGGCAGACCAACTCTGTGACAGAATAGGAATCATTGATTATGGCAAGATTCAGGTGATAGACACTCCTCAAAACATGAAAAGTGCGATGGGAAACGAAGTCATTACCCTTTCCATTCAAAATAGCAATTCTCATGGGTCGTTTGTTTCTGAATTAAATAAAATTGAAACAATAAACAAAATTAATGAAGATAATGGCAAACTCATATTATTTGCATCAAAAGTAACAGAAGCAATTCCTAAAATTTTTAAAATTTCATCAAATCTTGATATTAAAATAAATTCTATTTCTTTAAAACAGCCAACACTGGATGATGTCTTTATCTCATACACTGGTCATGAAATTCGAGATGATGACTCTGTATTTAATAGAAAACGTGAACATGCAAAAATGAAGAGGTTACGTGCATGATATATTTGATGTATGATACATATACAATTTTTTGGCGAGAGCTAAAAAGATACAAGAAATCTCGTAGTGGTGTTTTAATTCGTTTAATACAACCTGCAATTTGGATTGTAGTTATCGGAAATACATTTGCAGGAACTCAACCACTAATTCAATCAGTTGGATTTGAAGGTCAATATATTGAGTTTATGGCACCCGGTGTCATTATTTTGACTGCAATTTTTACAAGCATCTTTGGAGGTGTTAATACTCTTTGGGATCGACGATATGGTTTTATGAATAAAGCATTAACATCACCAATCTCACGTTCATCTATTGCGTTAGGAAAGATGCTTGCAATATCATTAATAGCTGCACTTCAGGCAAGCTTGATTTTGGGGATTGCATTAGCGATAGGTGTTTCATTTCCAAACCCATTGATGATTGCACCAATAATGGCAATTGTTATCTTGTTTTCATTGGGATTTTCTGGAATATCAGTCATGGTTGCAGCTACTGCAAAATCTCAGGAGACTTTTTGGGGAATTATCAATTTTCTTGGAATGCCATTATTCATGCTCAGTCCCGCTCTTTTCCCCTTAGAACTACTTCCTGATTGGCTGGCCTCAATTGCAAAACTCAACCCTGTAACGTATACTGTCTTGCTTGTTAGAGAAATGATGACAGGTGTTTCAGAAGGTGGAATCCCTGCAATTCTTAGCATAGGTATAATCTGCATGTTTGTACTGGTAATGGTTGGTCTTGCAAGTTATGTATTTACCCGTGAAGTAAACAAGCCCTTTTGAGAATTAATTGACAAAAACCAGAACAATTAGTCTAACTCGATGAATTGGAAATCATACTGTTTTAGTTCTCAGTTTATTCCATTCCAAGTTTTATTCCTGACTCGAAATATTTTTGTTTGAATTCCTTCTATATAGAGTTACAAGAACTATCTATTATTATATTACATACAGAGAGAACGATGATCTAACTTATAGCATTAAATTATCTGTATGAAATTAATGAAGACAAAATTCACATTCTTCACTATCACACTGAGTGTTTTTGTAGTAATGTCTGTTTTGATTCCAACTTTTAATGCATTTGCAGAAGAAAATACTAGATACAAAATGGCTGATGACGTTAGTGCAACTGTCACATTCCTTTTCAGAGATGGTGTTGAAACTCATGAATTTCCTGTCTTCAAGACAACATCTGATTTTGTATCTAATGTTGGAACAACATTTAATGTTCAAAGTGTAGTTGGAGGCTCACCTCATTTACACAAAGCATTAGATGATTCTTTCAAATATAGATTGATGTCTTCTGGAGGTAATAGTTTTGAGTATGATTACAAATTTTTTGATGTAATTGTAAATTTTTCAAAAAACTCTGAAGTAATTCGAACAATAAATTACTACAACTGTGAAGTTCAGGAATACAAAGTTGAAACACTCAACGATGACTATGAAAGCTATGGATTCTATGATAATGTTGGTTTTGCTATTGTAGATGATATTGATTTTAGATGTGGTGGTGTAGAATCAAATGATCACATAATACAAAAATCGCGCTACATAACAAACCAAGTTTCATATGACCATAGTCAAACCCCCTTTAAATTTGCTGAAGATGCAAGAACTTTTGTTACTTTCAAATTCGATGAAGGAATCGAGAAAATTGAATTTCCTATCTTCGAATTGACAACTGGATTTGGAGAAGATGATGATGCCGGCCCAAGTTTTCATGTAGAAGGAATTGTTTCTCACCATCCATTATTGGACAATGCAATTAATCAGGCACGCATGACAAATGGAATCACAAGTCCTTTTAATACAGATTTTGAAGCAACTGTTGAATTTACAAATACTGGTAAAGTTGTCAGAGGACTTGAATTTGTTGATTGTAGAGTATCTTCATTCTTTATTGATACATATCAAGACAAAGAAGAAGGATATACTGGTAAACGTGGTTTTGCAGTAATTGAAAAAACCGACTTTACATGTGCTGGTATAACTCCTCTTAATCCATCATATGATGACATTCAAGGAAATGAGCCAGTTTGGTCATCCATTAAAATGTCAAATGAATACTTAACCAATTCATACAATATGGGAACAGGTCCTCATGCAATAGTCACGTTCACTTACAATGATGGACAAGAGATAATTGATTTTCCAATGTTTGAGCAAGGAAATATGTTGAATAGAGCAAATCCTACAGTCAAATTAGTTGGAGTGCCAGGAACATACCCATTATTGTACAAGCATATTGATGCTGCCCAAAAAATGGGACAAAAAATGACTGGAATAAATGCACTAACTGATTTATTTGATGTAGATGTAAATCTTGTTTATGGTGAAAACTCTGTTAGAGGATTCAACTACTCAAATTGCAGAATTGTTGATTATGTTGTAAAAACACAGCATGATAAAGAAGAAAGTTTCTTCAAAGGATTTTCATTAACAAATGAATTCCATTTGGAATGTCAAGGATATCATCCAAACAACCCTGTTTATGATGCAATGTTTAACACATACGCAAAAGCTGACACAACAAGTACAAAAGATCTTAGAAATACCGATACCTGGAAACCCGGATTCTACATAAAATAATATGTTTTTATTTTATTTAAAAAATTAATTAATTTTTTAAATTCTGATTGTTTATCGACTAAGTGTATTCTATATAGTTACGTATATTGTATGGTCAACAATTTTAACTTCTAACCCACTTTAATCTGCTTATGGGACTATGGCTATCTTGGGTAAAATCCAATGAAAAACAACTTTTAACAATACTAGATAATTTAGCAAAAAAAGCGGTTGAAACATCTGAGGCATTACTAATACTGCTTGATGATTTGGGCAATCTTGAAAAAATGGAAAATGTTAGAAAACTTGAAAGTGAAGGTGATGTTCTTACAAGAGATATCTTTGCTGAATTAAACAAGACCTTCATCACTCCATTAGACAGAGAAGATATGCAAAGAATAGCCTCAAAAATTGACGATGTAATTGACTTTATGGATGGTATTGCTGCACGATTGTATAGTTACAAAATTGAAACACCTCCTGCATTTTCAAGAATGATGATAGAGGAACTAGTAAAAGCAACAAAAGAGGTCCATTATATGATATCACAATTACAAAAAATCAAAAACCCTCGGGACATGATTAATCATTGTCGAAACACTAGTGAGATTGAGCACAAGGTAGATGACTTGTATAGAGAAGCAATAAAGGAACTGTTTGAAAGTTCTGATGCAATTCGTATCATTAAACTAAAGGATATCTATGAATCAATTGAAACAGCATCAGACAGGTGTGTAGATGTTGCGGATGTAATTGAAGATATTGTTCTAAAATATACCTAGGTAATTAAGATGTTAGAACTGGCGATTGGAGCAATAATTATAGCACTAATCTTTGATTTTGTAAATGGATTCAATGACTCTGCAAATTCTGTTGCAACTGTAATTGGAACGCGTGTACTAAAACCTCTTCAGGCAGTTTCTTTATCTGCAATTGCAAATTTTATCGGTCCATTTATTTTTGGAGTGGCAGTTGCAACAACAATTGCTAAAGGCATTGTAAGCCCTGATGATATTACAATCTACATGATTGTTGGTGGATTGACAGGAGCAATTACTTGGAGCACAATTTGCACCTACTTTGGATTGCCGATTTCAAATAGTCACTCTCTTGTTGGCGGTGTTATGGGTGCAGGAATTGCAGGATTGGGTTTTGAAAAATTAGTTTATGGTGGATTGACTAAAATCTTTGCTGGAATTGTTATTGCCCCAATCGGTGGAATAATTTTTGGAATGTTACTTACCGGATTAATAATCACTGTTTTTGCAAGTAGAAAACCTGCAATTGTTAACAAATCTTTTGGCAGATTACAAATTATTTCTTCAGCTTGGTTTGCATTAACTCATGGCGCAAATGATGGACAAAAGACTATGGGTATAATTGTACTTGTTTTATTCTCGGCAGGCTTCATTCCAGAAATTGAAATGCCGTTGTGGGTAATTTTTGCCGCTGCAACTGCAATGGGACTTGGAACTTTCTTTGGTGGTTACAAAGTCATCAAGACACTTGGTGTCAAAGTTGCAAGATTAAGGCCATATCAAGGATTCTGTGCTGAAACTGGTGGTGGTTTAATGTTAGCTGTATTTGCATACCTTGGAATTCCGGCAAGTACAACACATGCCATTACAGGTTCAATAATGGGTGCAGGTGCAGCAAGACGAAAAAGAGCAGTTAGGTGGAATGTAGGTAAACAGATAATCTATGCATGGATAATCACGATTCCTGGTGCAGCAGCATTTGGTGTTGCATTTACTTACATTATACACTTGTTTGTCTAGGATCAATCTAATACCTTGATTTTTATTCAACAGAAAATTTTCTGAATCATTATATGGACGTTCTTCAATTAATTCAATCAAATCTTTTAACTCCCATCGTCTTGTTTTTTCTATTTGGAATTATTGCTGCACGAATAAAATCTGACTTGAAGATTCCTGATGCAATTTCCGAATTTTTACCGATATACCTGCTTGCAGCAATTGGACTGCATGGTGGAATTGAGATGCGAAATACTGGCTTTGAAGTAATGTTACTTCCAATGTTAATAGCAATTGTGTTGTCTTTGTTGTTTACACTAAACCACTATCAAATTTTAAGACGTCTTGGAAAATTCAATCTTTTTGATTCTTATGCACTTGCATCTACATATGGCGCCGTTGGCGCAGTTACATTTTCAGTTGGATTGTCATTTCTTAAAAATCAGGGAGTGACATCAGAGGGTTATCTTGCTGCTATTCTTGCAGTTCTAGAACCAGTAGCATTCATCTTGGCAATATTTCTGACAAACATAGCAGTATCAAAGCAAATCAAGGCTAAAAAAGAATCACTTGGAAAAATAAAAACCGAATCAGAGTTTGAAATGGGTATTTCTGAAACAAAAACTAACTTGAAACAAGTATTACATGAATCCATTACAGGCAAAGCCATAGTAATTCTCCTTGGAAGTATCATTATTGGATATGTAATAGGAGAAGAGGGATTTAGCTCAATTAGTATTGTTTTTGATGAATTATTC
>JAOTTW010000001.1 GCA_029864235.1 Candidatus Nitrosopumilus sp. | reverse complement strand
TTTGGCCTGAGATCTTTTTAGGTATTATAATTTTTAGACGTCCGTTTTCAAATTTTGCAGTAGTTTTGTTTTTGTTTATGTTGTTTGGAAGTGTAACAATTTTTTTAAAATATTGAAATTTTGTTTGTACACCTAACTTTTGCTCATAATATGTTTCCTTAAGTTTTGCCTCTATACTTATTGAATTTTCATTATAAGTTACTTTGATATCTTTTTTATTTACTAAAGGAAGATCAAATTCTAGTAACCAATAGGTTCCAAATTCTCTAAGGCAAGAAAGTGGTGAAAGAAATTGGCCATTCATATCATCACTAAACAATGAATTAATTGATGGTTGTATTATTCTAATTTCAAATTTATTCTGATTAGTTTTTGTCATTTAATCATCTATAAATCTGAGGAGCTCTCGTAGGTTGTTTTTCTTGTTGCTGTTGTTGTAAAGCACGAATAGTTTCTTCCATAAGATTCCTATGTTGTATTCTTAATCTTTCCATTTTCTTTTGAATATCAGTTGTATCTACTTTCACATTCAAAACTTTAGCGAGGGTTGTTATAGCTAAAATTGATGCCTCAGGATCTGGGAAGAAAGGATGACATTTTGCATATAATACAAGTGCAGGTATTTTTGATTTTCTAAAAACTGAAATTATTGCAGCATCAGTTCCAAAAATTGAGCCTGCAAGAAATTTTGAGATCTGATTTGTATAGAGAAGTTCTTCAAGTGATTGATGTGTAACTAAACCAAATATTTTAGGTGATTTTGGGTCTTGGTTTATTGTTTCCATTCCACTTACAATAATAATTTTTTGAATGTCATTGTTTTTGCAATATTGTAAAATTGATTCAGAAAAGTCATATGCGCGATATGGATCAAATGGAAGATCAGATATTATCACAAAGATATTATCTTTTTTGTAGATTCGAATTGGTGATAGAATTTCACCGTCTTCTACAAATAGTGTTGGAGGCAGATCTGGGTGTTCAATTTCTCCAATTTGTTTCATACCTAAATAATGGATAAGATAGGAAATTGTAAAAGTTCCTACAAGACCGTTACTTGGAAAGCCTACTAATAGAACATTTTCCTTAGATAATTTATTAATTTTCATAATTAGAATATTGGCAATGCAATTTTTCTAATGCTTTTTCTAGAACGTTTGTTATCATATGTGTTGGCCCGTTTAGATAACATCTTTAGTAATTTTTGGCTTAATTCTTCTAAAACTTGACTTAGATCAAATCCGATTGAATTGTAAATTAGAGGAGTGTAATGTGGTGTTATAATCATTATTGATACTTCATACTTTCCTTCTTTTTTGTTTCCAGTTCTTTGTTGTTTTATTGAAACTCTAGCTTCTTGAATTTCCGAATATACATTTTGTAATCTTTTAAGAGTGTTCTCAAATTTTTTGCTGATCAAATTTACATTTTTCTGATCTTCTGGTAATCCAACAATGTATAATGGAATTGGTGTTTCTATTTTTGATGCTAGTAATCCAAGAATATCTCTAAATGTAATAATTCCTTGTAGGTTGTCCCAAAGATTAACTAAACAACATGAAGTGTTTGTTTTTAACATAGAGTTTAAAATTTTATTGAGATCATCATTAGGTGTACACTGAGGAATTCGTGTACTTCCAATATTTCCAATTCTAGATTCTAGTTTATGAACAGTTCTACTTCCCATTGATTTTCTACCCTGACTTTCTTGAGGTAAGATATACTCTAGGATGTGTGCAGATGTGAGGACTTGTTTGATTTTTCCTTGATTTATCACAGGTATATGATCCAATCTTTTTGAAGTCATAATTCTCCTAGCACTACTAAGAGATTCTTCTGAAGATATTATTATTGGATTCTGAGTGTAAATTAGATTGGCTTTTATCCATTTGTTGTCTTTAGTTAAAAGTAGTTTCAAGATTTGTTTTGCAGTAACTACTCCAACTATCTTATTTTTTTGAACTACAGGTACTTCACGAATTCTATAATGAGCAATAATGTTTGCCACTTTTTGAATTGAATCGTTTGGAGTTACATATGGAATGTTGTAAAGAAAAGGTTCAACTTTCATTGTAGTAATATTTTTGGCATTTAATAGTCCTCTAATGTTGGTTGAAAGAGCTGATTTACCATTAAAATAGAAAACATCGTATGCATTATTTTTTACAATTTTGGTAATAACACTAGAAAGGGTGTCTGATGGCTCAATTGTAGTTGCTTTGGAAATAAGAGGCTTTATTTTGGTAGTTTGTATACTTCTTAAATGCTCATAAATTGTATCAGTTATCATTTTTGTTCTATATATTTGAGTTTCTTCCCATTTTTAAATTAAAAGAAACCCCGGATTTTCAGAATTGATTTTAATTATTAATATTTGAATGGATATATTTAACGAATTAAATCAATATAATATATTGCAATTAAAAAATGTGGATCTTAACCAGATCATAATTAAAAGAACTGTTACTGTAAATCCAAATACTACACTTTTGGATGCAAGAAACATCTTACTGAGACATAATTTGAAAAGATTAGTGGTCATAGATTCAAAAAACAAACCTGTTGGAATCATAACTGAAAAGGATATTGCTAAAACAATCTATGCACTTGGAGACAAACCAATCAAAACTGTTAAAGTATCAGGTTTTATGTCAAAAAAATTAGTCACAATAAAGAAGACAGACACAGTTTATGATTGTGCAAAATTAATGAAAAAAAATCATATTAGCTCTATTATTGTTTTAGGTAAAGATAGCGTTTTAGAAGGATTGATAACAAAAACAGATCTGGCCTCAATTTTTCTGACTCATGCAGTAGCTCCACTCAAAGTTTCAAAAATAATGACTAAGAAAGTGATTACAGTGATGCCTGGTGATTCATTACTATATGTTGAAAGCCTGTTAATTCATAACAGAATAGCAAGAATTGTTGTTCAAAGAAATCGAACGCCAGTTGGTGTGATAACTTTTAGAGATTTTGTCCCAGCAAAATTGCCTTATTGGATTGCTCAATCAGCAGATCCAAAAGAAGTTCAAGAATACAGAATGAAAAATAATGTGGATGATTTTCGTGTAAATCAAATGAGTCATTTATTACATTTCAAAGCAGTTGATATTATGTCTCCAAATCCAATAACAGTAGATGTAGATGAAGATGTAGGGGTGGCTGTTTTGTTAATGATAAGAAATAATATTAGTGGTATTCCTGTTGTAAAAAAATTAAAACTTGTTGGAATTATTACAAAAACAGATATTGTAAAGGCTATTGCAGAGAATTAGATTATTTTATAATAAGAACTGAACAAGGTGAATTATTTGCGAGTTTATTTGAAACACTTCCAAGAAAGAATCTTGTTGTTGCGCTAAGGCCTTTACTTCCTACAATAATCAAATTACATTGTTCTTTTTTTGCAAGTTTAACAATCTCGTTTGTTATATTCCCTTCCTTCATAATTATTTTTGAGTCTACACCTTGTAGAGTGGTTGTTTCCTTGGATTTAATTAAAACTCTATTTCCAAATTTTCTTAAAATTTCAAGATAATTTTTTCTATCCAATAGATTAATTGGTACTGATTTTTCAACTACATACAAGAGGATTAGACGAGCTTGATAATTTTTTGCGATATCACATGCATGCAAAAGAGCTTTTTCTGAAAATTTTGAACCATCAAGAGGTACCAAAATATTCATGTAAAGTGATTTTCTCATACAAAAATTTACAGATTATTGTTATTTAATTAAACCCTAGAATTGATTTTGATATCGTATTGCAAAATACCTCTATTTTATATGAAAAATTAGTAAATTACTCATTTTCATGTCTAATAATAGGATCAAGCATTATTTTAACAAAAATTATCAGATAATTTTAGAATAAGAATTGTTAAACGAGTTTGAAGTAATTCCATCCATCATAGGAATTCTAGTTTTAGTTATTCCTGCCATGTTACTTGGAAAACTATGTTCCCATTTTAAAATTTCAGAAATCATTGGATTTGTAATTGCTGGCATGATTTTTGGTCCATTTGCAATAGGAGGCATTATTCCATTTTATGATAAACCGTTAGTAATACTAAATGATTTAGTTTTATCATTTTGGCAAATTTCAGGAATTGTAATTTTGTTTTCAGCTGGTTTACATTTTACATTTCATGATTTGCAAAAAGCTGGAATTAAATCTGCAATTGTTGGGATAGGTGGGGTCATAACACCATTGATTGTTGGATTTTTTATTTCAGTTTTGTTAGGATTTGATTGGACAATTTCAGTACTAATTGGTGCAACATTAAGTGCAACAAGTATTGCTGTTTCAGTAACAATTCTTGGTGAGCTAAAAAAAGAGAAGACAAAGGAAGGAAATGTTTTAGTGAATGCTGCTGTTCTGGATGATGTTTTAGGTTTAGCAATATTATCTGCAATTATTTCACTAATTGTTTCAAATTCATTACCAAGTATTGATACCATTATTTTGAATGTTGTTATATCCATTGGGTTTTGGTTTCTAATTTTGTTAGGATCCGTATTTGTTCTTCCAAGAATTATACATATTGCATCTACGGCAAAACCATCTTCTTTAGAATCTAGAGGAACAAATCAGGCAATTGCTTTAGGTTCAGCATTTGGTATTGCAGCAATCGCTGGAAGTTTAGGATTGAATCCAATTGTTGGAGCTTTTGCAGCTGGAATGGGTTTGGCAGGCTCAAAATTTGCTCTTCAAGTAAGAGAGTTTGTTGGGAGATTAAAGGTAATGTTTGCACCATTATTTTTTGCCATTATGGGAGCACATGTGGATATTGGAAGAATTGGAGAAGTTGATTGGATAATATTTTTTATAATTTTAGTAATAGCAGTAATATCAAAAATTTTTGGTTCTGGTATTCCAGCCTCAATATTTCTTAAAGATAAGAAGCATGGATTACGGGTTGGTTATGGCATGATTGCACGAGGAGAAATAGCATTCATTACTGCAGGAATTGGTTTATCATATGAAATTATAAGTGATAGTATTTACTCTACTTTGATTTTTATAATTTTGGGGACGATAATAATTTCAGCTTTTCTATTACGAAATTCATTTAAAAATAAAGATGACGGAATTAAAGGATGATAATTATTATAATTGATAATCATAATTCAGTGTTAAATCATAAAAATGAAGGTTGAAAGATAAATGATTAGAAGAAACATAAAGAAAATTCTTGTGCCACTTGATGGGTCTAAAAACTCTATGAGAGGTTTGGATGAAGCAATCTATCTTGCAAGACAATGCCATGCAACTATTACAGGTTTGTATGTAATTCCAATTTTTCCAAGAAATTTGACTGACGCATTTATGCCATATCAAATTCACATTACAAAATCAGCTAACAAATTCATGAGCAACGCAAAAACTAAATGTGCACAAAAAGGGATTCTTTTCAAATCCAGAATAATTATTGGTAGCCCAATAGGAGAAATTGATGATATGGCAAATAGTAAAAAATTCGATATCATTGTTATTGGTTCTAGAGGTCAAAGTGGGTTAAAAGAAGTATTTTTGGGAAGTGTTGCCAGGGCCATAGTTCATAAATCTAAAATTCCAGTATTAGTCATAAAATAGGTGTTAAGATGTTTTCAAAAATGTTAACCAGAATTCTCGTGCCATATGATGGTTCAAAGTATGCAGCCAAGGCATTATCAAGAGCAATGGAACTGGCACATAATTTAGATTCTCAAATTTTTCTGTTTTCAGTAATCAATGTTGATTATATTTCACCACCGGGAATGCTTGGAATGATCAGAACAAAATCTGAAAAAGAGGCAATAAGAAAATGGGAAAAAACCGTAACAACAGATTCTGAAAAAATGCTAAAATCTGCAATAAAGAAATGTCAGGAAAAGGGAATTACAGCAAGTTATAGTATCAGTAGGGGAAATGTTGCAAATGAAATATTAAATGTTTCAAAAAAGAAAAAAATTTCATTGATAGTAATTGGAAGTCAGGGTCTGTATGGGATAGAAAAATTAAAGACGTTAGGAAGTGTAAGTAGAAAAGTTTCTGAACATGCAAGTTGCCCAGTACTTTTAGTTAGATAAAATTTAGGCCAATTCACCTAAAAAGTGTACAACACTATGATCTACTAGAACTGTTCTGTCTTTGGGTACATGAAAAAGTTTTTTTGAATTATTTGGGGACTGGATAATGAGTTTTGAAAAAGGTTCCTCCAGGGATTTGTATAGGATGCCTTTTTCTCCGATAGATTGAGACCAATGTGTAACCCTGAATAAATGAAATTGTTTGAAATTTGATTACCTGATAGGAATATACCATGATAGAATTCACTTATTTTGTTCCATACATGTTATAATTTGATCACAAATTCTTCTCATTTCTGAATCAGATCCTAGACTACAAATTTTTACTAGATCAGTGGTTGTTACTATTCCAATAATTAGGTTATCTTGCTTTACAGGTAATTTATGAATATTTTTTGTTTTCATAATTTGTGCAGCTTCCCATACTGTTTCATCTGGATCAATTTCAATCAGAGGGGAAGACATTACTTCTTCTAAAGATGAAGCCAAGGGTATTTCTTTAGAGGCTATTCTTTTTACAAAGTCTCTTTCTGTCAAAATTCCAACAGGAAGATTATCTTTAGTTACAATTACACAACCAATGTTTTTGTCATCCATTATCTTTGCAGCACCTTTTATGGTGGTTGAAACATCTAATGCAGCTAAATCAGTAATCATTACATCTTTTACAAATGTATATGTCATACAATAATCTGAAAATTTGTTCTAATAAAGATCCCTATTTTAATGAAAAAATAAGATTTTTAAAATATTTATTTTATTATTAAAACAGGTATTTTGGATTTATGCAAAACATAATTTGATGTGCTTCCAAGAAAAGTTTCCTTAATTGAACTCATCCCTCTAGAACCAATAACAATGATATCGAATTTTTTACTATTTGCATAATTAATAATTTTTACACCCTCATCTCCATAAGTTACATCATCAAAAAAATCAATTCCGTTTTGTGCTGCACGTTTTTTTGCCTTTAACATGAATTTAGATGCATTTCCAAGAAGATATTTCTCAATATAAGAAATTTGTGAGTCTGTCTTTGGTTTGGATAAAGGAATTACATACAAACCTGTAATAGTTGCATGGCATTGTCTTGCAAGATAGATTGCTTCATCCAAACCTCTCATAGAGTTTTTAGACCCATCAAGTGGCACAAGAATTTTCTTTATATTCATAGTAGATTTAATGTTTAACCAAATTTAAGATATTTCTTTATTATTATCGTTTTTGATTTTCAATAATGAGATTATACAAAGACCATAATATAAGGAAAATATAAAAAATGTTGAAAATGGTTAAAGATGCTAAAGAAATTACTGTGAGAGATATAATGACAAAGTCGGTTATTGCTGTAGATGTATCAGTCACAATAAATGAAGCAGCAAAGATGATGGAAGATGCTAAGGTTGGTTCAGTTATAGTTATGGAGAACAATACACCTATAGGAATTGTTACTGACAGAGATTTTGCAGTGAAAGTAGCAGCTCATGCATATCAAATCTCAACTCATGTGAAGCAAATAATGTCATCGCCATTAATTGCAATAAGTCCAGATGAAACAGTATGGATGATTTCTGATTTAATGTATACAAGAGGAGTAAGAAAATTACCTGTAATTGAAAATGAACAAGTGATAGGAATAGTCACTGCAACAGATCTCGTGAATCAACTTGCAGTATCAACTGAAGAAGATATACAAAAAATGTTCCATGAATCAGTAATTAAAGTATACAAACAATATAGCCCATATAATTAATCATCCATTAACAATAGCACTCATCAATGATTTTCCACCAATCAGAGCAGTAATTGATAGTCCAATATTTAATAAAATATTCATAGACAATGCAATATAATGACGATTATCTAGCAAATTACTTGAATCTAGAGCAAATGATGACATTGTTGTAAGAGAACCACAAAAACCTATTGCAGCAAATAAAGAATATTTGGCATCAAGATTCCATTGTTCTGATAAAATTATAAACATTCCAAGGATAAATGCCCCAATTACATTAACAATTAAAACATTTAGCGGTATTGTATTTAACAAAATTTGTGATTCTGTGATTTTATATCTTAGAAAAGCCCCAAGAACAGAGCCTCCTGCAAGAAATACAAATTCTAAACCTTTCATTGTCTACCTTCATCCTTTTCATTATCGGTAGACATTATCAGTGTCATTAAACACGGTTTAGGTATAAGCACACTAAGGCTAATGTCATAACCAAAGTGAATAATGGGCTTATAATTTTTATAGGTTTGTTATTTTTGTAAACTTATGACCATTAAACTACGTTGTGAAGACTATGGTTTTGAGTGTGACTTTGTACTGGAAGGAGAGAAAAATGTTACATTACTTGAACAATTGAGGAAACATTTTGAGGATGAACATGGAATTGATTATTCTACTGAGGTAATTACTCAGATGATCATGAATCGTGGTCATTCTTTAGAATCAATTAAAAAAGAATAATTTTTTTAAAATTTATTTTTAACATTTAATATAACCTATGTTGTTCTAAATTTAGAAAGATTTCTAAATTAAAAATTAGGAATTTTTTGTTTACAATATTTAATTTTCATAACAAAATTGCCTGTTACAATTTCTTTTTATCTGATAAATGTAATATGTAGTTAGTAGTGGTAGTAAATTATTCTAATGATTATGATGTTAAGTGTCAACTAGATACTTGCAAAACCTACCCTGTAATAACAGATTCTGATAGAGGGGAAATGTTTTGTGGGGGGTGCGGTTTGGTTTTAGTACAAAACATAGCAGATATTTCACATGAAAACAATGGTTATACTCAAGAGGAATATATGAAATTTGCAAGAACGGGTCCTGCAACTTCATTAACCATGCATGATAAGGGATTATCAACGGTGATTGGAATAGATAAAGATTCTACAGGAAAAGCATTATCTAGCAAAACGAAATTTGAATTTAATAGACTTAGAACCTGGGATCAAAGAAGTAAATCAAGAAAAACATCAACTTTAAGCAAAGCATTTACTTTATTGCATGGAATGAAAACCAAGCTTGGCGTTTCTGATAACGTAGTTGAGAATGCTGCCTATATCTATAGGAAAGTAGTCAATGCAAAACTTACTAGAGGAAGGACAATGTCTTCATTAGTTTCAGCTGCATTATATGCTGCATGTAGAGAAAACAACATTCCAAGGACATTAGATGATATTGCAAGTGTAGGAAATGTTGAAAGACGTATTTTGTCTAGAGACTTGAGAACAATAATCAAAAAATTGGGATTAAATCTAAATCAGTATGATACAACATCATTTATCTCAAAGATTTCAAATAACATGAATTTAAAAGAAAAGACTAAGAGAGATGCATGTGATATTCTAAAGAGATGTGAGAATGAGATGATTACAGCAGGAAAACACCCTGTAGCTCAGGCTGCAGCATCTCTATATATAGCATGTATTCTTAACGGTGAAAAAATTAGTCAAAAGAAATTTTCAATTGAATCAGGAGTCAGTGATGTTACAATTAGAAATCGGGCTGTACTTATCAAAAAAACACTCAAAATTTTAGATGATGAGGATAGCGAGTGTCATTCTAATTTATTGTAAATTTAGTATATCGTAACTGTAAATCAAATTAGAATATATTTAAAAAATGTGAATATCGTTTTAATTTTTGTATAAGATCACATATTAACTAATTTTCAAAATTAATTATTGATAAGAGTGGTCTTATAATATAACTTCTCTAAATCTATTAACCAAATCCATAATTACTCTAATTTGTTCCATGATGATTTCATTAAGGCTTTCTATTCTATCTTTTAGTTTTATTATTTCTGTATTAAGATTTGATTTTTCTTTTTGTAAATCTGTAATTTGTTCTTGAAGCCTAGTATTTTCTTCAGTAAGTCTTTGAATTTTTTCTGATTCTGTTTCTTCTGGAAATGGTTCAGGAACTGGTTCTGGTTTTGGTAATTTTATGGGTTCTGGTTCCGGTGATGGCTCTGGAATTTTTGGAGGTTCTGGTTCTTGTTCAGTTTCAAGTGCAAGTGAAAGTTGAAAAGAACCCAATGAAAAAAATACCGCAGCTAAACCAAGTAAAACAATGATTTTCATTTTATTATTACCATAGAATCTAGAATAATTTTGTATATGAATATGATTACTAAATTCAAAGAATGAAAAAAGAGTTATTTGTAGAAATCAGGTTCTTGATCTCTTTTTTGTTTTGGAAGGTCTTCCATAACGGCTTGAACTACCTCGTTATGATTATATGTCAAATGTCTGAGAAATTTTGCAGATTCGTCTGATCGAGTTTTTTCATCAGCAAATAACATCTCAGGACTGCTTAGCTCTGCCATCATTATGTTGCATTCCTGACATGGATCAAAGTCAAGATAAAGTTTCATATTTTATCACATTGCCCTTAGTATTTAGACTATTTTATGGAGTGAGTTATGAGTTGTTCCTTTTCTCTAGGCTTGATTTTCTCAATGGCGTCAAGGATGTCTTTTTGAGAAATCCTAATGTCTTTGACATTTTTAGATTTGCCACCAACATATCTCTTCAAGGCAGATATCGCTGCTCTATTTGCTATTGCTGACATTTCGGCTCCACTGAATCCATTTGTGAGTTCAACAATTTTTGAAATATCTATGTCTTCTGCAAGTGGTTTGTTTTTGGTGTGAATCTTGAATATCTGCTCTCTTCCTTTTATGTCAGGCTTTGGAACTTCAATAATCCTATCAAATCTTCCAGGTCTTAATAGAGCATCATCAACAATGTCTAGTCTGTTTGTAGCACCTATTATCAAAACATCATGTAATTCTTCAAGGCCATCAATTTCAGTGAGTATTTGTGATACTACATTTTCTGAAACATGTGATGAATCACTCCCACTTCTTCTTGGAACAAGTGCATCTATTTCATCAAAGAAAATTATACATGGCGAGACTTGACGTGCTTTTCTAAATATTTCCCTTACGCCTTTCTCTGATTCACCAACCCACTTTGAAAGCAGTTCTGGTCCTTTAACGCTGATAAAGTTAGAATCAGTCATTTTTGCCAATGCCTTTGCAATCAACGTTTTACCAGTGCCTGGTGGTCCGTATAACAATACACCTTTTGGCGATTCTATATCTACATATTCAAAAGCTTCTTTGTGTTTGATAGGCCATTCAATTGCTTCTCGTAATTCCTCTTTGAGTTCATTCAGACCACCAACATCATCCCAACTAATATTTGGTACTTGTACTTGAACTTCTCTTAGAGCACTTGGTCTGACTTCTTTAAGTGCTTCTTTAAAGTCTTCATCAGTAATCTGAATTTTTTGGAGAATTTCTTTTGAGATTTTTTCTTCATCCAGATCAATTTCTGGTAATATTCTTCGCAAGGCTCTCATAGCTGCCTCTTTAGAAAGAGATTCCAAATCAGCTCCTACAAATCCATGAGTAGTCTTTGAGATTTGTTTAAGATTTACTTTCTCATCGATTGGCATTCCACGTGTGTGAATTGAAAGAATCTCATTTCTTCCCTCTTCATCAGGAATGCCAATCTCAATTTCTCTATCAAATCTTCCAGGTCTTCTTAATGCTGGATCTATTGAATCTGGTCTGTTAGTAGCAGCAATAACCACTACCTTTCCTCTACTCTTCATTCCATCCATTAATGTCAAAAGTTGAGAAACAATTCTTTTCTCAACTTCGCCAGAAACTTCATCTCTTTTTGGAGCAATTGAATCAATTTCATCAATGAATATAATACTTGGGGAATTTTCCTCTGCTTGATTAAAAATTTCTCTTATTCTCTCTTCACTTTCACCATAATATTTTCCGATTATTTCAGGACCACTAAGTGAAATAAAATGTGCATTTGTCTCACCAGCAACTGCTTTTGCTAATAGAGTTTTACCAGTGCCTGGTGGTCCGTATAACAATACACCTTTTGGTGCTTCAACACCTATTTTCTCAAATAGTTCTGGGTGTCTCATTGGTAATTCTACCATTTCTCGAATTTTTTGTACTTCATTTTTTAAACCCCCTAATTCATCATATGTAATTCGTGGAAAAGTTGTATCTACAGCCTTTGTCATGTTGCCTAGTTTGAATACTGTTTGTTCTGTAACTATAACTGGCTTTGCTGGTTTTGTACTAGTCACAACAAATTGAACTCTTCCTCCCATTTGGGTATTAAGAGAAATAGTATCACCAGTTGTAAAGACATGATTAAGATAATTGTAAATCATGTATTCTTGTAATCCTTCAGCTGCAATTTTTTCGGTTGGAGATAAAATAATTTGTTCGGCGTTTATTGCTTCAACAGATTTTATTGTGATTTTATCTCCGATACCAGCCCCAATATTTTGTCTGGTAATTCCATCTATTTTGATAATACCTGTACCATATTCTTCAGGTGAACTTGGCCAAAGTTTTACATGTGTTTTTTTGTTGTAAGTTAATTCTAAAATCTGACCAGTACTCCATTTTGTATCTTCAAGAATTTTAGGATCAATTATTGCTCTTCCTTTTCCAACATGTTGTTTCGGAATCTCATCTATTTTTAAAATAATTTCATTCATTTTTTTCACCATAAAATTTTGGAGAGGTTATTCTACCTCCACCGTTTTACCCTTTGGTTTTTCATCTTGAATTAGTTTAAAAACTAATTCAAGAATTCCATTTTTGTATGAAGCTTTTGCAGAGTTTTCATCAACTTTGTACTTAATTGGAACTTTGGCATGATATTTTTTCTCACCATGTTCTGCAGAAACATCTACAAATTTGTCTTGTACAACAATTTTTACATCAGTCTTTTCGACTCCAGGCATTTCAGCTACAAGCTTTACTAGTTTATCTTTTTCATCTACAATTGTATCTACAATTGGTTCCCTAGTATCAGCTGTGGGAAGCAATCCTGGTTTTACGTTTCCATATTCCCTTATCATAGGTTTTCCGTCAGGGCCAACAGTCATTGTATAACCATAATAAAATGGACCTGTAGAATCCTTTCCTTTGAATTCTTCAAACATGTCATCTATATTGAAAAAAGATTGTGACATTCTTTTGAAGATTCTATCAAACTCATCATCAAAGAACATTTGTCATATTCACCTGTATAATGTAATGTATATGACATTATATAAAGATTATTAATATTCTATCATTATTTTACAAAATCCTATTATAATTGACATTATCTAATATTATTAGATGAGAATTTCAAGTATTTCTGTTCCTGAAGTAGTTAGAGAATTAATCGCTAGAAATCGTTCAATTTATGACTGTATGAAGATGGATTTGATAAATTTTACAGCATTGGCTGTAAAAATACAACCTGAAGTTGAAAAGACTTTAGGAAATTCAGTTAATCTAAATACAATTGTGGTTGCCATCAAACGATTTGCGGATTCTTTTGAAGTCAAAGATGATGTAAAGGAGGAATCTGTTCTTAAAAATGCTAGATTAGTGTTAACAGATGGAATGATGGATATTAAATTCTCGGTAAAGGATTTAGAGATGGATCCAATTACAATTTTAAATAAATTCTCAAAAATTACCAGTAATTATGAATTTTTCAGACTATCTGATTCGTTTAGATTTCTAACAGAAGATGTAGATGCCATAAGGCAAATATTTGAAAATGTTCCTAATCAAGATGAGTTTTTCAGTAGGGGTCTTGCAAAAATTCGAATATCAATTCCACCAAATCACAATCAATCAGATGCTGTATCTTATGTCGCAGAAGTTTTGCATTCAAATGGGATAGAGCTTGTTAATGCATTTTTCAGTCAGGAAAGTATAACCATAATTCTCCATGGTTCAGATGCTTCGAGAGCATATGAAATACTTTATTCTGAGATTACTAGGTCTAGGTAAATTCTGTTTTTTGCTATTTTAGATTTAAACTCATAGGATATATTCAGTAATTTTACGGATATTAATAATTGGCTCGAAATAAGAAGAAAATAGTTATTTTAGGCGGTGGTTTTGCAGGCTTGGAATGTACCAGAAAATTAGAGCAATATTTTAAAGATAATTCTGAAATAGAAATTGTTTTAGTTAGTGAAGACAATTTCTTGTTATTCACTCCAATGCTACCACAAGTTGCATCTGGGATGATAGAGACAAGACATATTGTAATGCCAATTAGAACAATCACGAAGCAAGTAATTTTTTATGAAGGTAGAGTCAAAAATATTGATCCATATGGAAAGATCGTAAATTTATGGGGAAGTGGAAGTAAAAGAGGAGTTTCACTTCATTACGATTTTCTAGTAGTTGCTTTAGGTAGTGAAACAAATTTTTTTGGAATGAATGATCTTGAAAAGAATGCGTATCAAATGAAGACACTCAATGACGCAGTTATGGTACGAAATAGAATAATAGATATGCTTGAACAAGCAGAAAATGAGACTAATCCAATTCTAAAAAAAAGTCTTCTAACTTTCGTAATTGTAGGCGGTGGTTTTGCAGGGATTGAAACAGCTGGGGAAATAATGGATCTCCTTTTGGATGTTAGAAAATATTATCCAAATATTAAGAGAGAGGATGTTCGAGTGATTGTTTTAGAAGCACTACCAAACATTTTGCCTGGTTTTACGGAAAGCCTTGCTGGTTTTGCACAAGAAAAATTAACACATCATGGAATTGAAATCAAGCTGCAGACAGCAGTGACAAGTTTTGATGGTGATGAGGTAATGATTAAGAAACTAGATGTTGATAAAGATATGACAAATGGTTCAGCAATTAGTTCAATTCAATCAAAGACTGTAATTTGGACTGCTGGAGTAACTCCTGTTAATACCATCAAAAGATCATTATTCAAAACAGATAAGGGGAAAATTATAGTAGATCAAAACTTGGAAGTCATAGATTTTCCAGGAGTGTTTGCAATTGGAGATTGTGCATTGTTTTTGGATCCAAAAACAATGAAACCATATGCACCAACTGCTCAAATTGCAGAAGCACAAGCAAAAGTTGCTGCAAATAATTTACATGCAATAATAAGGAATAAAGAGAAAACAAAGTTTGTTTATGAATCAAAGGGACAGATGGCAATCATTGGAAAAAGGACAGGAATTGCATCGTTTTTAGGAATGAATATCCATGGAATTTTAGCATGGATTCTTTGGAGAAATTTATACTTGTCTAAAATCCCAACATGGGATAAACGATTAAGAGTATTTCTTGATTGGACAATAGATATCTTATTTGATAGGGATATTTCAAGATTGAAATTTATGAGACGTGAACCAGAAAAAGAATACAAGGTTCTAGATGAAGTTGATGATGTTTGGTAGAATTATTTTCTAATTCTGTAAATAATCATTGTTGGTGCAACAAAGTACATTCCAATATTTACAAGAATAATTCCAATTCCATATGCCAGTAGTTCTTGTTCTGAATTAATATCTACATGGTTTAGGAGTGATAAACTGGTAAGCATTGGAGTAAGTACAATTTTTATAGTTTCTTTTAATATAGGATTTTCTCGTTCCATGTCAGCAATTGTTGGAGAGAATGAATAGTATAATTGATTGAATTCTGTTATAAATGCAGTTCCTGATTTTGTTGCAAGAAAAGTATTATCTCTTAATTCTCTTAATTTTTGTATTTGTGGTGCCATTTCAGAACCATAGGTTGCAGTTGCAATAAGACATCCACCGCCTTCCTCCACATTTAGTAATGAATCTTCCTTGATTTTTTCTGAGAGAATTGAAAAAGAGTTTACAGATTCTTCAAATCTAGAAATTTCATCATCAAAATTTTCAATTCCATTACTATATGCAAAAATATAGAATTTTTCAGGTGTTGAGATTATTACTTCTCTAAATTTTACCTTAAATGATTGTTCGTTACTTTGAAATGTTCCTTGTGCATTTGTAATATAGGAATCCTTATCATTGATTATGGTTTTTTCTTGTGAAATTATTTCAAGATTACCAGATTCTACAGCATTTTTTAAAAATTCTGTTTTTTCTACTACTAATTCATCAAGGCTTTTTCCATTCGAGTTTGTAATTGTTAGTGATATCACAGGGTTTATTGGTCCAATTTTTGGTCCAACTGCAACTACATCAGGTGTAAGTTCATCAATCTTTTCAGGTTCTTGTAGCAACCAACCAGCAGGTGCACTAAATGTAATTTCTAAAGATTGACTTTCATATAGTTGATTACCAGTTAAAGGAGATGTTATAGATTTAGTTCTTTCTGGCTCACCAAGTTCAAGTAGATTTGTTATTTCTGAGCGGTTAACTACTTCGGTTTTGATAATCCTAACTTGATCGGCATCAACTGGAATATCCTTAGTTTTAGTTTTAACTGCTGCAATCTTATCAAGTGTATCAAAACTTTCTTGTGTCACAATTCTTCCAAAAACAGTATATTGTTCATCAAGAAAATTTGAATCTTTATGCACTATAAAAAATTGAGAGCCTGCACTATTAGGATCTGCAGCTCTTGCCATAGAAACAATTCCTCTATTGTGTTTTATGTTATTAAATTCAGCATTTATAGAATCTTTAGGTCCGCCTACTCCCCAAGTATTTTCATCATTATTTTTTGTATTTGGGTCTCCACCTTGAATCATAAAATCAGGAATAATTCTGTGAAATAAGGTTTTATCATAAAATTCAGTTTCTACTAATTTAATAAAATTTGAAACATGATTTGGAGCATCATCTGGGAAAAACTCAATTACAATATTTCCAAGATTAGTGTATAGTACGACAAGTTTATCGTCGTTTTGAGCAAATGATTGACTTTCAAATCCGATAAAAAGTATTGAAAATAAAATAACTGCTAAAAATGTCTTCAATAAATTGCATTTTTGGGTCTTACTTAAAAGCCAATTGTATTAGTTTTTAAAAAGTCTCATCAATCAGCATAATATGCAACCTGATGAAAAAATTCAGGCACATTTAGTTTCTGTATGGAGAGAGCCAAAAAAAATTGTTTCTATTGGTGGAAAAGAAGGAATGTTAGTTTTAACAGAAAAACATTTGATGTTTATTCATAAGACTGAAGCAAAAATGAAATGGTGGCAAGCAATAATTCAAAGGCAAGTTGTAAATTTCATTAAATCAAAAAATACCATGATTACACATGATGGGTATAATGAGAGAAATTTGATTAAAGATTTGGAAAATGAAAAGAACATAGAAATTTCATTTGATGATATTACAAGCATTTCCCATGAAGAAAAGTCATGGGGAAGTATTTTGAAACTTGAATATGAGAAGAATGGAAAGAAAGAAAGATTTCAGTATTCTATTGCGCAGGATTGGGTTAAGTATCCACTTAAGGAACCTACAAAATTCATGAAGGTTGATTGGAAGCCATTTGTGCAATATATTAAAGACAGGCAGAAATTTACAAAGTAAAATTGAGAAAAATTTACGCTCTAGGTGTTGGTCCAGGTTCACCAAAATATGTAACTGAAATTGTTAAAGAGATCATACAAAATTGCAATATTGTAATTGGATACAAGTATACTCTAAAAACAATTGAACATTTGTTAGAAGGAAAAGAAGTGTATGAAATTACTATGAATAATCAAGAAAATTCTTATCAAAAAATTCTGTCAGAATTAGGTGAACGTATTTTAGTAATTCCTTTCACAGGTGATGTAAATTTTTCTGAATCAGAAGTGGTTGATAGATTAATTGAAATTTTTGGTCAGGTAGAAATTATTCCGGGAATTAGTTCAATTCAAGTTGCTGCTGCGAAAGCCAAAGTTCCGTTAGATAGGTCTAAAGTCATTACAATGCATGTAACAACATCAATTGAAGAAAAAAAATTGGAGCTACAAAAGGCGTTAATCGATGGATTAAGCGTAATTTTAGTACCAAGACCATGGCCAAAACAACCAGACAAACACTTTATGCCTTCAGAGATTGCAATTTATCTAAGATATAATGGATTTGATACTAAAAAGATGAAGGTGCATGTGTTTGAAGCATTGACAACTGAAAATGAAACAAGTTTTATAGGTACAGTAAAAGATTTGGAAGGAAAAGAATTTTCTGATTTGTCTGTAATGGTTTTTAATCAATCCACTTTAGATTCGTATATGAATTACAAGTGGCAATGGAAAAACTAATTGCCCAAGTTTTTACTTTGACCTAAAATAATATTGTCTATATTTGGAAAGACATATGCTATGATTTTCATCCATTGGTATTCAGGGTCATATAGTCTATAAAATCCTGCTTCATTGAATTTTATTGTAACTGATTTTCCAGGTAATATTTTTCCTGTTGATATTCTATTATCTGGAGTAAATTGATTATAACGATCTCCATAGTTTTCTTTTCCACTTAGAATGCTATGAGAAACAATATCGTCATTAATTATAGTAATGGTGGTTCCTGGGTTAATTGAGATTCTATCTTGTGAAAAATATTTTAGACTAAATGAAGCAGAAGCATCTCCTATGTAACTACTAGCCACTCCTTGAGATGACGAACCTCTAAGAATATGGATTGTTAATTGTTTATCTGGTATTTCAGATTTTGTGGGAATAGATTCAATTTTTGACAAGGTAGAAAGTTTTGCAGTGTAAATAATCTTATAGGAATCACTTCCAGTTGTTATTCTTCCAGTAAAACTATAAACTGAGGCAGATTTACTTTCTTCTACTAGTTTTCCAAAAAATCTAATTGATGTATTATCTCCTAATTCATTTTCAACATTTCCATTAATTCTAATGTATTTTCCTTCTCGCAAAAATGTAGCTTGTAATTCTGTAGCAAGAAAATCATCATCATCTAAAGTGATAAATCCATCTTCTACTGTAGAGCTAATGGTGCTCCCACTTTGTTGTTTAGTAGACATTGCTAGATCAATTTCAGAAATTCGGATAATTTCTTCAGTTACCGCAAATCCCGAACCTTCTAAAATTAAAGCATTATTTGGCATAATTTCACTAAACACATCTAAAAATGAGAATCCTGATAAAATTACAAGTAGTGCAAATAATCCTATCAAGTTTTTCATATAGGTTTTTTACTCTAATTCAGTTTATAATTTACTATTAAATTTTTTTAGATGTAATATGTAGGATATCTAGACAGAATTTTTTGGTAAGATTCACCATTTTATATGTTGAGTTTTTGGCGATTGTGTATTAGATAAAAGTTAGTGTTCGTAAATTATGTTGATTTTTAATTAATTAAAAATATATTCTTAATGTTTTGATGTATTGTAAAATCTGATAATATCAGATGTTTCTAATATTTGAATTAAAGTTAGTCTTTAACTTCAAAATATAATGCGTTATGATCTGATATTTTTTTAACAAAATTAGTAAATTGTGAATTTTTTGGCGATTGTGTATTATCAAGGAATTCCCTCCATCCTGAAACCTGAATCTTTGATTTGTTTGAAAAAATAGTAAAATCAATATGATTACTTGCTAGTACATGATCTAAGTTTCCAAACATTTTATTTCCGTTAGTCCAAGTATAATCATAATTTTTTTCTAAAATCTTCATTCCTCGATTAGCTGCTTGTTTTGCTAATTTTTTTAGTTCATATTCTGTCTGAATATTTTTGTTAAAGAGATAATCCATTCCCATTGTGTTAAGATCTCCTATAATGATGAATTTTGCTTTGTTCTTTCCACCAGTTTTTTTATCTAATTTTGCTTTAAGATTTAATGCTTTTTTGAGTTGATCGTCTCTAGTTCCAAAACCTATGGGAGTTTTATGGCTTTTTGTATGAAGAAACAAAAGAGAATAGTTCTGATTGTTGATTTTTAGTGTAGTAAGAGTCCCAGGTCGAAGATATGTATTGGTTCTGTTAAATTCAGTTCTTTGGGTAGTAAAGGCATGTAATTTTTTATGAGTACCCACAAGAATTTCTTGGGATTGTTTTCCTTCCGTAATATGAAAACTATGATCTGGAAAATTATCCATCATAAAATCGTATACATGTTTTCCAGTTACTTCATAAATTGCAAAAATATCAGGTTTGAATTTGTTAATGTGTTTTAAAATAGATTTTGTATCGCTATTTTTTAATTTAAAATGTTTTACATTCCAAGATAGAACAGAGAACAAAATTCCCATATGAATCTGTTAGAATTGTCATATATTATATCAGTATGTTAGGTCATAGCTCATTAAGATTCAATAGTTCTTTTGGTCATTATTCTTTACGTAATTAGGTAATTTGGAAACATTAGACAAATTTTTAATTTTAAAGATCAGAAACCTGATATTTGGAGACCTTGCTCACTTGCAAGTTTAATCATATAATCTTCTAAATATCCACCAGTTAAAAGAAGGCCAATTACAATTCCAATTTCTATTCCTGTTGGTTTTAGAAATCGAAGCAGGTGGTTTTTTTTACTTATTGCTCTAATTAGAATAAAACTTCTAGATGTTGCCAAGGAATAGGCAATAAGTTCCATGATTCCAAATGGAGAAAGGTAAAGAATTGCAAGTGGTGGAATTTCTTCTAATTGAGGGGTTATTGAGACTATTGCTGAAAATGCAAATCCCGTAGACCAAGCTGAAAATAATCCCCAGGCAACTCCAAATCCAGGAATAAACATTGGTAGAGAGATAGTGATATTATGAAGAAATATGCCAATAGCATCAATGTTTTCTACTAGTTTTTTAAATTCAGTCATGAAAGTTTTTGCTTCTTCATCAGAAACCTCAGACATAGAACCTAATTGATACGCAGTTGAAAATAATACCATAAAAACAAAGAATGTAATTATTCTAATTTTATACATATTGTGTTTTGCTTAATACAATATTTGAGGCTTCGTAGTATAGGCGCAGATTTAATTAAACCATATAATATTTTTTGGTGTTGAAAAAGGAACTAACCTTTGCCTTGGATTATGCTTTGAATAAGGGTTTTCAGATTCATCCTGATGCATTTAAAATTTTAGAAAATGTTGATGTGAAAAAACTTGAAAAAGTTATTAAGGAAATTGTAAGAGAAAAACTCAAACAAAGATTATTTCAGATTAATCAAGATGACCTTGAAACCTATTTGGGGATAAAAGAGGATCGGACTTTACAAAATAGTCATAAAATAGTATTTGATCCTACATCAAGGATTACTACTGGTGAAGGGGTAAAAGGATACAACGCATTGTTTTCTAGTCGCTTCAAGAAGCTTAAAAGAATCATTTCTGACAGGCCTGAATCTAGAATGATCAAATCAATTTCATCTGTTAAGACAGCAAAATTAGAAGATGATATGTATGTATGTGGATTGGTTACTTCAAGAAATACTGAGAGAAATGTCACAAAATTGGTTTTAGAGGATCCTTCTGGTATTTTTGAGGGTGTTGTGTTTGATGGGGAACTGCAAAAAACTGCAGGGGTATTGCTAAGTGATCAGTTTGTTATGGCAAGAGTAAGTATAGGAAAGAATGCAGGATTTATTATAAAGGATTTAATTTTGCCTGATATTCCTGATCAGGCTACAAATAGATCTGAGACTGAGGCTTATGTTGTATTTTTGTCAGATCTTCATATTGGTAGTAAATACTTCATGGAAGAGGAATTTACAGAGTTTATTGTATGGTTATCAAGTCCTGATCCGGTGGCTAGAAAGATTCGGTTTGTATTGATTGGGGGTGATGTTGTTGATGGTGTAGGAATCTATCCTAATCAGGATAAGGAATTAGTTTGTAAGACTATAGAAGAACAATTAAAAAAATTTGAGGAATTGTTAGATAAAATTCCAAAATATGTCAAAATATTCATTATGCCTGGAAATCATGATCCTGGACGTAGAGCACTTCCTCAACCAGCAATTCCAAAAAAATATAATTCTAATTTATGGAACCGGGAAAATGTTTTCATGGTAGGAAATCCTGCAATAGTTTCTCTAAATGGTGTTAAGGTAATGATGTTTCATGGTCAGAGTATAGACGATATTGTAAAGACTACGCCGGGCCTAAGTTATGATAATCCTGTGAATGTTATGAAACATCTCTTAAGAGCAAGACATCTTAGTCCAATATATGGTAGCCAAACACCAATTGCACCAGAAATAGAAGATCTTATGGTAATTGATGAAATTCCAGATATTTTCCATGTAGGTCATGTCCATAGAGCTCAATTAGATATGTACAAGGGAATTCTTTTGGTAAATTCTGGCTCTTGGCAAAAACAAACTCCGTTTCAGGCAAGTGTTGGAATGACTCCAAATCCAGGAATTGCTTTGATGGTAAATTTGAAAACTTTTCAAGTTTTCCATGAAAATTATAATTCTAATTTAGATAATGTCTTGCAAAGTTAGGTCATCCTTGAATGTTTTTTTGATCATTTCAGGTGGAATTGTTAGCTTATACTTTTTGGTTCTACCGTGAATTCCTTGATGAACTAGTCTTCCTGTAATAATACCAGATAATTCAATCTCACTGAGCATTTGAGTAATCCTCCTTTGAGTAAGTTCATCTCTTCCAACTATTTTACATAACCCCTTATATGAAGAATATATTTCTCCTGTAGATGAACCAGAAGCCTTCATTATTGCAAGTATAACTAGCTTTTCATGTAATGGGTATGATTTTAGGGATGTTTCTTCTTTGTTTTCCTCAATTTTTAGTGAAGCTTCTCTCACATGATCTTTTGTGACCTTGTCTAATTGTTGTCTTTCAGCGAGTTCTCCTGCAACACGAATCAGATCAATGGCTCTTCTCGCATCACCATGTTCACCTCCTGCTAATGCTGCACAAAGATTGAGTGCAGGTTCTTCAACTGAATCTGGAATAAAGGCATCCTTTATTCGTTCTTCAAGTATTTTTTTAATTTGTTCAACATTATAATTTGTAAAAACAATCTCTTCTTCACCTAGGCTACTAATAACTCGAGGATCTAGTTTTTCCTTAAATGTAAGGTCATTGGATATTCCTACCAATGTTAAAGAGCCTTGTTTTAATCTCTCATTTGCTCGTGTTAGTTGATATAAAATATCCTTTCCTGTTTTTGATACCAGTTCAGCGAGATAATCAATCTCATCAATTACAAAAATAGCGTTAATTCTGTTTTTATCAATTTTATTTAATATTCTTTTAAAGACCTCACTTATTGCTAGACCAGTAGATGGTAATTCTTTTTCTATTAGACCTACTTGTCTTCCAAAACTTACTAACAAACCATATAGTGTAGTCTCTTCTTTTGAGTTTGAATAAACTACTTTAATTGGAAAATTGGATTTTTTTACTCTTTCTTGTATTTTAGAAATAACCTTTTTTACAACTAGAGTTTTTCCTGTACCTGGTTTTCCATAAACTAGAAGATTGGATGGTCTTGATTGTTTTAGAATAGGTAAGAGGGATTGGGTTACTTGTTCTTGTTCGTTTGTTCTATGTTGAATAATATCTGGAATATAGGTAAAATGGAGAATTTCTCTATTTTTTATAATTGATTTTCCGTATTCAGCTGCATCGAGTAATCTATCTATTGGATCTGACATAGTCACACACCTTTACTTCCACTAGTTATTTTCATATTCATATCTAAATTAGGAGAGTTTAGAATAGAATACTAACTCTAGTTTAGTTTGTAATTAATTATTTTTAGTTAGATATTAGATTTCTCAAAAATAAAAAATAATAAAAAAGAGAGTGGAAATATTGGTGTGTGGGTTTATTTTTAATTTTTTAATTAACATTTTGTTAATTCCATGTTAAGAAAAAAGTCAAAAAGGCCAATTTGACCCCTTCATTTCCATTCCAGGCGTTAAGATTGATGTTAACAATGTTAATAACCACAAACAAACCCCTTCATTTCCATTCCAGGCATGATAAATGCCCTAATTTAGAGAATAATAATTGACTAACTGTTAATAACAAAATTTAGGCTAGGCGTAAATTATGCAGTCAACGTTAACAAACTATTTAGTTAACAAATATTCTTGGATCCATTGAACTGTTAACATTTGATTCTTTTAGATCTTAAAGATGGCTAAAAAACGTATTCGTATAGATATGGAAGATTCAGACGGAGCCCGATATGACATCAAATTAGAAGGTAATGTTACTAGAGAAAAGGTCCTAAAAATATTCGAAATGATGGATTTGATGAACATTGAAGAGGAACAAGAAACAAACCATATGGATTCCATAGGTGCCAAAATTTGGTATATTATAGATAAATTCTTTCCAATGGGTAAGTTTACCTCAACAAATATTCTTGAAAAATTTGAGGATGAATACAATGAACCAGTAAAACTAAGCATAATCTCCACATACCTGTCTAGATTTACACAAAAAGGCAGGATTGACAGAATGAGAACAGGCCGAGAATGGACATATCAAACCATAAAAATTGGTCAAAAACAAAGATAATTTTATCAAGTAATCATTATTTTACGTACAATTAACCTATCCTTACCTAGAATAACTTTAACATATTCACCTTTTTGAATATCCATATACTTACGGAATTGTTTAGGAATTGAAATTGTACCTGCAGAAGTGATTTTTACTAATACTTCATTTTCTTGAACAGACATATTATAATTATATATTAATAATATATATAAATTATTAAAATATAGATTTCATAATTAATAATAATTTATGTATTTTTAACAATCATTACAAAAGATTTCTATTATTAGTTTCAATTTTTGAAATGATTGTTATACAAGTGTAGAACTTGACTGAACTGTTCTAGTTCTTTCCAATCCCTTTTTTGTAATCAAATAAGTATATGGCTTAGTTTTTATATTTCGTTCAACTAAACCATCTTCAAATAATTTTTTCATAAATCTAGAAGTATGCTCTCTACTACGATTCAAAGCCTTCTGAATGTCACGTGATGTCATAGCTTTATCTGTGATTAAGTGTAATACATGTTCTGTGATGTCATTTGGATCAATTTTAGATATGTTTTTAACTCTTCTTGATTCTTGTTGTATCTCTGTAGGTTGAATTTCTGGCTTAGTTATGATTTTTTCACCTTGAGCTTTTGCAAGTTTTTCTAAAAAATGCTTTAATTCAACATTTGAATCCTCCGTCTTTGATTCAATACCTTGTAATTCAATAGCATCTAAGCGTATTTTCATGTCAATTAACTGTCTTTCATAATATTCTAGACGTTCTGCATGTGATGAGTCTTCCATGTGAGTTGTTTTAACAAATGGACGTACCTTATAGAACACATACAAGCCTCCTAATCCTGCAATAAATGCTAAGATTATACTCAAAATCACTTCAATGTCAGGAATTTCAATTAACATCACAAACTTTATGCCTAACTCGTGATTTATCGTGATTGAACAATATTATTTTACATTTTAGATTAACAAACTCACATATTTTATCACAAATTTAATTCGGATAACATTACATCAACTACTGCTGATATCACATATTACATGCCTGACGAATTAATCTATCAATCACAGTAATGACCTCGTCTTCCCTTTCAGGAAAAATATCACTCCTATTTATCACACTAATCTGCTCAGAAAGCTTGGACATCACATCAATATCATCAGGTAAAAGTATGCCTAAACCACGTAATAATATTATTGAATAGAATAATGCAATTAATTTCTCTCTAGACTGACTAACTTGCCTGTAATAGGCACCTTTTGTAATACTAAATTTAAATCCTAGAAGATCCTTCTGATTTAAAATAATTTCAATTTGTCGTTCAGTAAACAATGATTTTTTGATAATTTTCTTTATAATATTATTAAAATTAGATTTTTCAATGTCTGACATAGCTATACAAATCTGTATACTGACATTCCAATTAAACTTTAAAGAGTGAACTACAAATCCATTTTATGACTAGAAATAAAGTAGAAACATTTCTAAAATCTGAATTAAAAAAGAAAAATGCTTTATTATTTGTATTAATTGATTCTGAAGTATCAAATCTAAAATCCTCAAGTAAACTTGCACAAGATGTAGAAAAAATAGGTGCATCTGCCATTTTGGTTGGAGGATCATCTGCCACTGATCAGCTTGAGATGGCACAAATAGTAAAGGAAATTAAAAAAGGCATTAAAATACCAATTATCCTATTCCCTGGAAATGTAACAGGTGTTGTACCTGAGGCTGACGGAATTCTATTTAGTTCATTAATGAACTCAGAAAATCCATATTTTATTACTCAGGCACAAGCTCTTAGTGCTCCTAATGTGTTAAAATTTGGTTTAGAACCGTTACCTACAGCCTATTTAGTAATTGGCGAAGGAACATCCGCATGGTTTGTAGGATCCGCAAGAGGAATTCCCTTTAATAAACCAAAAATTGCAGCAGCATATTCACTAGCCGCACAATTTCTAGGAATGAGATTTGTATATTTGGAAGCAGGTTCTGGAGCAAAGTCCAGTGTTACTCCTGAAATGGTAAAAACTGTTAGAAAAATGTTTAATGGGTTCCTTATTGTAGGTGGAGGAATTAAAAATATTCAAACTGCTTTAGAATTAGTAAAAGCAGGAGCTGATGCATTAGTAATTGGAACTTTTTTAGAAAAAGGTGGAAGTATAAAAAAACTTAAAGAAATAGCAAAAGCCATTCAAAGAACATAACAAGCCAATATTATGTCTGAAAATAATACAATTTCCCGTATTAACGGCATTAAGATGCCAGATTACTATCAATATTATTACTCTAATCTGTCAAAATACACCTATACTATTTTTGAGAAAGCCGCTACTGCCAAATCTAGTCTTGTAGATTCTTCAGGTATTATTGAGCCAAAAATTGCATTTGATCTAGCTGACCGTGTTTCAAAAATGCACGAAATTGATATTGCTGAACCACTTAGAGAGTTACTCAAAATCAATGGAAAGGAGCTATCAGCATTAATCATATCAAAAGAGATTGCGTTAGGAAAATACACACTTCCAAATTCAACTTTAGAAGAAAAACTCGACTTAGCGGTTAGAGTAGGATTAGCTATTGTAACTGAAGGAGTCACAATAGCCCCATTACAAGGAATTAGTGAAGTAAAAATAAAGAAAAACAAAGATGGTTCTGAATATCTTTCAGTATCTATTGCAGGACCAATGCGTTCAGCTGGAGGGACAGAATCAGCAGTAACTATGCTTTTGGCAGATCATGTTAGAAAGGCGGTAGGGCTATCAAAATATCAGGCAAACTCATTTGATGATGAAACTGGTAGATTTATTGAAGAATTAAGAATCTATGAAAGAGAAGCAAGCAGCTTTCAATTCCATATACTTGATGAGGATATTGAACATGTGATTTCTAATCTACCAGTTGAACTTGACGGTGTTGATACAGATCCTTTTGAAGTAGTAAATCATAAGGGAATGATACGCATAAAAACAGACAGAGTAAGAGGTGGAGCTTTAAGAGTTCTAAATGATGGTTTAATTGGCAGATCCAAAAAATTACTTAAAAGAATTGAGTTATACAATTTAGATGGCTGGGAATGGCTGGCTGACCTTAAAGGAGCTGTTCAAACTGGAGATAATCAAGAGGATGCAGCCGCAAAAAGAATGCGAGAAGTAATTACCGGAAGATCAGTTTTGTCTATGCCTAACAAACATGGAGGATTCCGTCTAAGATATGGAAGAGCCTGCAATACAGGTTTTGCAGCTGTTGGAATAAATCCAGTAATTGCAGAAATTTTGGATCATACAATAGCAGTTGGAACTCAAATTAAAATAGACATCCCTGGAAAAGGAGCAACTGTGGCATTTGTTGACTCGATTGAAACTCCGATTATACGCCTTAAAAACGGAAATGTTGTTAAAATTAGAGATGTTAAACATGGAATTGAAATAAAACAAGAAATTGAAAAAATTCTCCACTTGGGTGATATTCTTATTTCATTTGGAGATTTTCTAGAAAACAATTCACAACTAATACCAACTGGATATGTAGAAGAATACTGGTTAGAAGAATTAAAGGAAAAACTCACCAAATATGAACCTGATAATAAATATCTATTACAATTTCTCAACAAAATTCCCTCACTAGATGATGCTTTGAAACTATCACTTGATTTTAAAATTCCACTCCATCCAAAATATCTTTACTTTTGGGATCAAATCTCAACTGAAGAGCTACAAAAACTTCTTTACCCAATTAAATTAAATGAAAATTTAATTGAATATGATTTAGAAAATAAAAATATCTTGGAGAAACTTGGTGTTCCTCACATAAAAAATAATAAAAAATTAATTTTAGAATATCAAGAAGCAAAAATTTTCTTTAACCTTCTCTTTAGAAATAAACCAAAAATCTCAGACTTATCAGTTATTAAAATTATCTCAGAATCTTCCGGATTAAAAATTAGAAATAAATTCTCAACTTCAATTGGAGTAAGAATTGGAAGACCAGAAAAAGCTGCCCCAAGACTAATGAAACCTCCAACTCATATATTATTTCCAATTGGTGATAAGGGTGGACCAACTAGAGATCTTCTAAAAGCTTCAAGACAAAAAAATTTCTTTACAAATATTTTCAATAGATATTGTAGTATATGCAACGAACCATCAATTGGTATAAAGTGTTCAAAATGTGGTACAAAAACCACCATAAATTATAGATGTACTAAGTGTAGAGATACACTTGATAACCCCTACTGCAAAAAATGCAAAAGAAAAGCATTATCTCATTCACACAAAGCATTTCCACTAAAGGCTAGGTTAGTAACTGCCCAAGAAAAAATGGGTTTACGTGCTCAAGAACCATTTAAAGGAGTTAAAGAATTAATCAATCAAGATCGAATTGCTGAACCACTTGAAAAAGGATTGGTACGTCAAAATTTTGGTCTGACCGTATTTAAAGATGGAACTGTTAGATTTGATGCTACAAATTCTCCACTTACTCAATTCAAACCTTCATGGATTGGTACTTCAATTGGCAAACTCAAATCTTTAGGATATACGCATGATATTAATGGAAATCCACTAATAAACTTGGAACAAACTGTAGAACTTAGAATGCAAGATATTATTATCCCAAATGAAAGTGGTAGATATCTAGTTTCTGTATGTAAATACATTGATATTTTATTAGAAAAATTTTATGGAAAATTGCCCTTTTACAATGTAAAGAATACTGATGAATTAATTGGTCATCTAATCATCGGCTTAGCACCTCATACCTCAGTTGGAATTGTAGGAAGAATTATTGGTTATACTGAAACACATGTTTGTTTTGCAACTCCAAATTGGCATTCAGCAAAAAGACGTGATGCTGATGGTGATGCAGACTCTATTATGCTTTTAATGGATAGTTTATTGAATTTTTCAAGACAATTTCTTTCTGATAGAATTGGTGGGTTAATGGATGCCCCTCTACTAGTTCAACCACTAGTACTTCCGCATGAATCACAACCACAAGCACATAACCTTGAGGTTGGATATACTTTCCCACTTCAATTTTTTAAAGATACATTAAAACAAAAAAAAGCATCAGATATTACATGCGTAGAAATTATTAAATCACGACTTGAAACTGAAAAACAATTCTACGGATATGGCTTTACACATTTAACATCATCTCTTACAACAACAAAATCAAGAAGTGCATATTCAACACTTGGTTCAATGTTAGACAAATTTGACATGCAAATTAGAAATGCTGAAATGATTGATGCTGTAAATACAGCAGAAATTGTTTCAAATGTAATATCAACCCATTTAGTCCCCGATATTATGGGAAATCTTAGAGCATATGCTAGACAAAATTTTAGATGTACAGGCTGTGGAAAATCATTTCGTCGAATACCATTAATCCAAACATGTGTGTGTGGTCATAAGCTTATTCCCACAATTACAAGAGGTTCAGTTGAAAAATATCTTAAACTTGCAAAGAGACTAGTTGATAAATATGATGTAGGTGAATATCAAAGAGGAAGAATTTATGCATTAGCAGATGAAATTAATCTAGTTTTTGGGAAAAACCAAGGTGATCAATCCCTTCTTACGGATTATGCCTAAATTACCTTAGTTTGACATATTCATAAGCTCCAAGTTTGTTATCAAAACAAAACTTGACTTTTTGATAATTTTTTCTCATTGCCTTTACATTTGATAAAACCATTTTTGGATTCTTTTTTTCAATTACAACTTCTTTTATGAAATCCGCAATTTCTTCCATTTCATTTTTCTTCATTCCAAGTCTTGTAATTTCTGAAACTCCTAGTCTTATTCCACCTGGATGAAAGTAATTGCGACCAGCTTTAATGTCACCTGGTATCAATTGTCTATTAACAATAATGTTAGCTTTTTCCAAATCTGCTTCAACTTTTCCACCATCAGAATAATCCAAAACATTTACTGCAATCTGATGTGATTGTGTAAATCCTCTGCTCTCACCTAAAACTTTGAAGCCTAAATTGCTAAGAGCCTCTGCAAAAGATTTAGCATTTTTAATTACTTGTCTAGCATAATCTTTTCCAAACTCTAAACATTCAGCAAATGCAACTGCCTTTCCAGCCATATGATGAATATGATGACTGCTTGTTAGTCCTGGAAACGTTGCTTTCTTTATCGGCTCTTCATATTCTTCAGAACCTAAAACAAGTCCACCTTGAGGACCAAACAAAGTTTTGTGAGTACTCATGGTCATAGTATCCGCACCTTCTCTTAAAGGATCTTGAAACTCTCCACCAGCAATCAAACCTGCAACATGTGCAGCATCATAATTAATGTGCATTCCATAACTCTTTAAGAAATCAGATAATTCCTTGACTGGATGTGGAAACAAGAACAATGAACCGCCAAACATTGCCATTTTTGGAAGACGATTATCTTCTTTGAGTTCTTTAACTTTCTGTTTTGTCTTATCAACATCAATTGTCATCTCTTTAGCATCAAATGGATAGAATTCAATTTCTAATCCATGAACTAATCCCGCAGTTCCAAAGTGTTCTCTTTTACCATGAGAAATATGGCCACCAGCAGGAATAGACGGTGCTAACATAATATCTCCTGGATTTGTAAAAGCAGAATAAACTGCGAGATTTGCAACTACACCCGAAATTGGTCTTACATCAGCAAATTTTGCTTTGAAGAGCTTCTTTGCAAGTTTCATACATTCAAACTCTACATCATCAATGAAAATACATCCAGCATATACTCGTTCACCTGGCCAACCTTCAGCATATCGATTTCCAAAATCTGAAATTATTGCTTCTCTAACTGCAGGGCTAGGAATATTTTCACTAGCAATTAATGGTATGGAGTTTTCAAACCATTTATGGTGTTCTTTTAATTTTGAGAAAATTTTATTGTAAGCCTCTTTATTTACAGACTTGCCCATAATTTGCAGCTTGATTTTCCCAATTTAAAAACACCGATTTAATCAAGTGATAAACCGTCTTTTGATCTGCAACGTATAAAAGGGGAATCTATGATTTTTTTATTTATGGGTATGCAAGCTACTTCTAAAGGAACTATGCCTGTTGTATTGTTAAAAGAAGGTGGAACTCAAACTAAAGGCAGAGACGCACAAAAAAACAATATTGCTGCTGCCAAAATTATAGCCGAAATTGTACAGACTAGCTTGGGTCCAAGAGGCATGGATAAGATGCTAGTTGACTCCTTAGGAGATGTTACAATTACGAATGATGGTGCAACTATTCTAAAAGAAATTGACGTTCAACATCCAGCTGCTAAAATGCTTGTAGAAATTTCAAAAACTACTGATAATGAAGTAGGTGATGGAACAACTTCTGCAGTAATTTTAGCTGGCGCTCTTCTTGAAAATGCTGAATCACTTTTAGATCAAGATGTTCATCCTACAATTATTGTTGATGGATATAGAAAAGCAGCAAAGAAAGCAAAACAATTCCTTGAAAGTATTGCTGACACCATATCCTCAAATGACAAAACAATTCTCAATAAGATTGCAAAAACATCAATGCAAACAAAATTGGTAAGAAAAGATTCAGATCTTTTAGCCGATATTATAGTAAAATCTGTTCTTGCAGTAGCTGAAAAAGAGGGTGAAAAATATGATGTTGATATTGATGATATTAAAGTAGAAAAGAAAGCTGGTGGTTCAATTAAAGACTGTGCGATTATCCAAGGAATTGTTCTTGATAAAGAAATTGTGCATGGTGGAATGCCAAGAAAAATCTCAGATGTAAAAATAGCTTTGATTAACACAGCACTTGAAATTAGCAAAACTGAAACTGATGCTAAAATTAACATTTCGAATCCTCAACAATTGAAATCATTTCTTGATGAAGAAAACAGGATGCTTAAGAATATGGTAGACAAAGTAATAGGTTCTGGTGCTAATGTAGTGTTATGCCAAAAAGGAATTGATGATATGGCCCAACATTATTTTGCAAAAGCAGGAATTATTGCAGTTAGAAGAATTAAAGAAAGTGATCTTACAAAACTAGCAAAAGCAACCGGTGCTAGAATTGTAACAAATCTTGATGATCTTTTTGAAAAAGATCTTGGAACCGCTGAACTTGTAGAAGAAAGAAAAATTGAAGAAGACAAATGGGTTTTCATTGAGGGTTGTAAACATCCAAAATCTGTTACACTACTTCTTCGTGGTGGCTCCCAAAGAGTTGTTGATGAAGTTGAACGTTCTGTCCATGATGCATTAATGGTAGTTAAAGATGTAATTATCAACCCAAAAATTGTTGCCGGAGGTGGTGCACCTGAAACATTTGCTGCAAGTAAATTAAGGAGTTGGGCAAAATCACTTGAAGGTAGAGAACAACTTGCTGTTGAGAAATTCGCTGATGCTCTAGAATCAATTCCACTTAACCTAGCTGAAAATGCCGGAATGGATCCAATTGATACTCTTACTACTTTACGTTCAAGACAGCTTAAAGGTGAAAAATGGATTGGCATTGATGTGATGAAAGGAAAAATCGGAAGCATGAAATCTAGTGATATAATTGAACCTCTTGCAGTAAAACTACAAATTGTTTCTGCATCTGCTGAAGCTGCATGTATGATTCTTAGAATTGATGATGTGATTGCTACTCAAAAGTCTGCAGGTCCTCCACCAGGTGCAGAAGGTGGAATGCCAGGAATGGGTGGAATGCCAGGAATGGGTGGAATGCCAGGAATGGGTGGAATGCCTGATATGGGTGGAATGATGTAACTTGCCTTTAAAGTAAATATTTTCAAAATTTATTTAATTTTCAAAATTTATGATTTCATTGAGTAAAATAACATCCAAATTAACAACTGGATTCAAGTATGGCTATCTAATTGCATTTTTTGCATTATTAGCAGGATTTTTCTATCCACTAATCACCAACTCAAGTTTTGGCAGTGTAATAATTGGAGTAATTATTCTGTTTGTTGGTCTGGCAGGAGGGGCATTACTATACAAAGCAGCTAATGAAAAAAGAAGTATCATGTTTCTCAGTGGAGGATTTGGATTAATTACAATATCTCTATTCTTTATATTTCAATTAACTGGAAGAATTTAGACATCAAAATAGAGGTAAAACTCATGAGGATGAGGCCTTATTGATATTTCACGCTGATCTCTTCTCTCTAATTCTATAATTTTATCAATTACATCATTTCCAAAAATCGGATTCAGGAACTTTCTATCACTTTCTAATTCATCTAGAGCCTCACCCAAACTTTTTGGTAATACACCTATTCCTCTTTTTGCTCTGTCAGATCTTGTCATTTTAAAAATATCATCTAATACTTGTTCACCAGGTTCAATTTTTTTCTTAATTCCATCCATTCCTGCTGCAGTTACTGCTGCAAATACAAGATACGGATTAGATGAAGGATCAGGAGCTCTAAACTCCAATCTTTTAAGATGAGAGTAATTTTTTCCTTTTAGATGTTTTGGAACCCTAACAATGGCCGATCTATTTCCAGCACTCCATGCAATATATGCTGGTGCTTCATATCCAGGAACAAGTCTATGATAAGAATTCGTGGTAGGATTACATATTGCAGATAATGCCTTTGCATGATTAATTATTCCGCCACAAAAATATCTAGCAGTTTGACTTAATTCATCTTTATCATTTAGATCGTAAAAAGCATTTTCCTTGCCTTTCCATAAACTAACATTAACATGCATTCCAGAACCAGAGTCCATTGCAATTGGTTTTGGCATCATTGTTGCAACTTTTCCATATTTTTGTGCAACGTTTCTAATTACATATTTGTAAGATTGCGCTGCATCTGCAGCATTTGTCATGTAATCATATTTGATATCAATTTCACACTGTCCAGCAGTTGCTACTTCGTGATGATGATTATCACATAATACACCAAAATTAGTATTCAAAATATTTACACACTCATTTCTAAATGGTGTTAAAGTATCAGAAGGTGTACTGGGATAATATCCCTCTTGAAGACCCATTGGATATCCTGAACCTTCCTGACTCCATGGTGCTTCTTTAGATTCAATTGAATAGGATTGACCCTTGTATGGTGTTAAAACATCCCAATGGATCTTATCAAAAACAAAAAATTCTACTTCTGGACCCCATGCACTCTCATCAAATCCCTGAATCTTGATATATTCTTCAGCTTTTTGTGAAATTCCCCTGGGATCTCGTGATAATCTTCCTCTCCCTTCTCCCCAGTAAACATCACACAATAATCTAGCAGTTTTATTTTCAGTCATCCATGGAATAATGGCAAAAGTGTTTGGATCTGGTTTTAAAAGAAGATCTGAATCTGCAATACTAGTAAATCCAATGATTGATGAACCATCTAATTTTGGAAGTCCATCTCTCATTTGTTCAGGAGTAAAAGTATTAGCTGAAATTGTGGTATGGTGAAAACGACCTGTAAGTCCTGTAAATTGTAAATCTATGAATTGAATGCCCTCATGTTGAATTCTAGAAAACACTTCATCTGGTGAATATGTTACCTGTATTGCTTTACCATGACTAACTTTATAGGGCAATTTTATACTTCAATCAAACAGAAATGTATCCACCATTTAAGGATTAGGTAAGAAATGTCTAAATCAAATCAAATTGATATAAGTGAATTACAACACATAGTTCTACGAGAAACTGAAATTGACTCTATTCAAGAGATTGAAACAACTTTCTACAGAGAACTTTCTGACTTTATTGGAAATTTAAAAAAACAGGAATTTGATGGAATAGAAAATAAACTAAAAGATACACTTCTTCAGATGGCAACTGAACTTACAGCACTTTTAATAAATATTAGATTAGATAAAATTTCAAAATTAGATAAACTTGAATTTGAAAATCTATTAGATGAAGAAAAATTCATTCTTGATTCTGAAGAAGAACAACGTGAAAGAACTGAAATGATTTTAACTGCAACCATTAATGGAAAATCTAAATTTCTTGAATCACTTTCACAAAATCATAAAACAAAAACAGTTGTAGTTAGATTTCTTCAAGAAATAGATGAAATTGTGGGGGCTGATCTTGAAAGATATGGACCATTCAAAACTGAAGATATTGCAACAATTCCATATGAAAATGCTCAGGCACTAATTTCTAAAAATATTGCAACTAAAGTTAGATGGGAAGATTAAATAGAAATTATACCTTAGTATTTTCATTTTATGACACACACGGGTGTTGATGTAGTTGATTTTCTATTTTATACAATTTATCCAGTAATCGGTATTTTTCTAATAGAAACAATCAGCCGTATAATCAAAAGTCCAAAATGGATAAAGCTATGGATACAAGCTGTTGTTGCAATTGGATTTGGAATTTATTATTGGTTTGTCTTACCAGAACCTAAGAATTTTCCATTAACAGCATTGGTATTGTTTGCACTTGCAATAGCACTAATCTATCAAGGAAGAAGGGCTAAAATCTCTCCAGATAAAAGTCCCTACTAGTTTCTACATGAATCTTTTAAACATTCTCTTGAAAACATTTGGTCGATTTGGACCCCCATCTCGAATTACTTTTTTTTCTCCAAATCTTTTAGCTCGAATTTGAGTTAATTTTACACATCTATGTTCTTCAGGAAGCCTATGTTCTGAACAAAAAGGATCTTTACAATAATTGCACTGAAATGGCATATCTGTCATATCTCCACAATATGCACATCTTTCTGGCTTCATTATTTTATTTACTATTTTTCTTCTATTAAACTTGCTTTAAATTCTATTAGACACTCAAAAACTCAAGTAAACATTTTTACAATATAGAAATTAAAAATTTAGCAAGTGAATTTTAATGATTAAAGACAAAGTAGCAATAGTAACAGGAGCCAGTAGTGGAATAGGTTTTGCAACTGCATTAGCACTTTCTAAAGCAGGAGCAAAAGTTGCCATTGGTGCAAGAAGAACAGAAAAACTTGCAGAATTAGAAAATAAAATTAAAGAGTCTGGCGGTAAAGTATTTTCTCAAAAACTTGATGTAACAAAAAAAGAAGAATGTAACTCTTTTGTTAAAACCGTTTTATCCAAATGGAATTCTGTGGATATACTAGTAAACAATGCTGGATTAATGCCACTCAGTTTTATTAAAAACTTGAAAATTGATGAATGGGATCAAATGGTTGATGTTAATATTAAAGGCGTCTTGTATTGCACTGGTGCAGTTGTATCTCATATGCTTGAAAAAAAATCAGGTCACATTATAAATATTTCATCAGTTGCTGGTAGGATTGTTTTTCCTGCTGGAAGTGTTTATTGTGCTACAAAACATGCAATTACTGCATTTAGTGAGGGGTTACGTGAAGAGCTTAGTGTTAGAAAAAATATTCGTGTGACTTGTATTGAACCAGGTGTTGTTGCAACTGAATTAACTAATACAATTACTGATGAATCTCTGCAAGGATTTGTTGAGAATACAAAAAAAATGGAAGCACTACAAGCATGTGACATAGCAAATGCAATTCTTTATGCAGTAGAGTCACCTAATTATGTTAATGTCAATGAAATTTTAATTAGACCAACTACCCAAGAACGATAAATTGTCAGAAAACATTCCACATGTCTTAATTCTTGGTGGAGGATTTGGTGGGTTGGCTGCTGCTAATGAAATTAGAAATTTTCTCCCTCATTCAAAAGTAAGGATTACTCTAATTGATAAAAAAGACTGGTTTATGGTTGGTTTTGCTAAACTTTGGATAATAAATGGAACAAGAACTTTTGAAAATTCAATTGGATCATTAAACAAACTTAGAAAGAAAAACATTGATTTTCTTAAGGAAGAAATACTGGAAATAAACTTACACAATAAAAATGTGAAAACTACCAGTAAAAACATTTCATATGATTTTTTAATTATTGCAATGGGAGCTATACTAGCTCCTGAAAAAATTCCAGGGCTTATAGAAAACGGTATGAATCTATACAGCCATAATCAACTTACTAAAATTCATGACAAATTAATTCAAATGAAATCAGGAAATATTGCAATAGCCATTTTTGGTATGCCATACAAATGTCCTCCTGCACCATTTGAAGCAGCTTTACTTATTGATTCTATGCTAAGAAATTTTGGAACTCGTAAATCTATTCAAATCCATTTTTATAGTCCTGCACCAGTTACACTGCCTGCAGCAGGCCAACTAGTAAGCCAACAGATTCTTGACTTGATAAATTCCGAAAATATTGTTTTTCATAATTCTTGTAAGATTAAAACTGTAAAAAAAAATACACTTGTTTTTGAAACCAGTCAAGATGATTTTGATCTACTTTTAGCTGTACCCCCACACATTGCTCCTAAAGTCATCTATGAATCTGGATTGGCAAAAGAAGGAGAGTTTATCCAAATTAACAGAGATTGTAAAACTCCTTTTGAGAATGTTTATGCTGTAGGTGATGTAACAAGTTTACCAGTGGGGGAAAAGATGGCAGTTCCGAAGGCTGGAATATTTGCAGAAGGTGAAGGACTTACAGTTGCACAAAATATAATTGCAAAAATTCAATCTAAAAATAATTCTGTACTATTTGATGGAAAAGGTGCATGCTTTATTGAATCAGGAAAAAACACTGCATCTCTTATAGAAGTAGACATGTTTTCAGAGCCCACACCTTCAACAAGATTAACTAACTCTACAAAAGAACACCTAAATGAAAAAATACAATTTGAGAAAGATCGAATTGAAAAATGGCTTTGATTAATTACTTGATTTTTTTTCTTTAGACAAATGTTCTAAAATTGCTCTTACTTCTATTCCTAAATCGTTTGGATTTTTTGCAAAATCTAACTTTTCAGGAATCTTGTTTTTGAGATCCTCATTTTCCAACTCCACTCTTCTCTTTTGAATGCAATCAAGATGATCTTGATCAGTTGCTGAAATTCTATGGCAAATATTACAAATCTTCAATAACTAGTAATGTAAATCCGACAATTTAATAATTTCATTTTGAGCCTGTCACTTGAGGGATCGTCGTCTAGCTTGGTATGATACTAGTCTGGGGGGCTAGTGGTCGCAGGTTCAAATCCTGCCGGTCCCATTACAATTTTAAAATTTTTAGCAGTTTTTCAAAATTTTGTCTAGTTTGCTCTTGCTTATAATTTCTTAAAATCGCAATAATATTTTCCTTAGATGGAACCTTGTAAATTCTTTGAACTTTTTTAGCGATACCTGAGCCAATAAAGATTGCTTGTGTAACAGATGTTACATTAGACACTCTTCTTTTGATACTTGAACTTTCAAAATCTATTATGGTTGGTTTAGTTTTTCCAATAATAATATGTTTTGAAATACTACTCAATTCACCATGATCAAATCCGATCTGATCTAATCTATAACAATCCTCCAAAATTGATCTTATTGTATCTTTTAATTTCTTTACACTGCCTTTTCCACAAAGATTTTTTATCCAGTTCCCAATTTTTTCTCCTTCCAAAAACTCCATGACAATAATATTTTTGCTTACATCAAAAAACTTTGGTCCAACATTTACTGCATTAACAGTTTTGAGCAATTCAGCTTCATTTTTCATCTCTTCTCTTTGAGAATCTGTTCTCCTAATCTTTACTGCAACATTTTTTCTACCTTTTTTTGCAAGTACAACAACTCCGACATATCCTTTTCCAAGAATTGAAACCTTGTCAATAATAGTAGGACCAGAAAAAGAAATTAATTCAATTTTTAATTTTTCTAACTCAGAAATCCTAGATTTAAGCTGACTTTTACTAGCTTTAGGATATCCTAGAATTTTTGAGTATGGTTCCTCTTCAAATTTTTTAATTGATAGAAAAAATCTTTTCATCAGTTGAAATTAGATCCAATATTGCCTCTTTAATTGATTTTCTCAAGTTTTTTCTACCAATAGAAATCTTGAATCCTTTCTTAAGATCACTTTGTAAACCCTTTGGAATACCTGTCTGGAGATTATTCTTTAAAAATTCTCTTATGTATTTCTCAGCATCATCATGCTTCCTTTTTTCCAAAGAAACGATTCTCATATCTCTGTCAATCCACATTAGATCTGTTTTTGAAATATTTTTTCCAACAAAGCTCTTACAATCATTTTCTCTAAAAACCTCTGGTCCTTTTCTTGCATATATCTTTGAAATATTATGTGATTCTAATAGGAAAATAAGAAATGCCTCTTTTTTTTCATCAGTGTAAGACATACTACGTAGAACATGAAAACCACCTATTTCTAATTGAGTTGCTAAAGATGAAGTTGTTCTTTTAATTTGACCCCAAATGATGTCTGGACTTCTTATACTAAAATTAAATTTGATCACGAGAACATTTCCCCAACTAATTGATTTTCTTCTCTTTGATTTTTTAAAGAAGTGTAGACTTGGATTGGCTTGAAATGCCCTACATGAAAGAACAAATTTTCCTATATTCTGTTTTGAAATTGCTGCAGCTAAATTCCTATTAGCATCGATTGGATCTATTATTACAATTGCAGTATCGAACTTTTTTAATGCCTTTCCAATTACTTGAAATTTTTTAATCTGAGAAACTGACCTTATTAGATTTTCAAATGTGCCATAATTTAAAATTAAAACTTCAGCAACATATCCACTAAATCCTTGTTTTGCAATTTCAGCCCCATAAATTCCAGCTGATTTTAAAAATATCTTTAAAAGTCTAATTTCATCTTTCATTTTAGATGTAAGTGCTTTTTGCATATATCTAGTATGAAATGGTGATCTGTCTGCTGCACTTTTCCACTGACTTGGTTTGACATCATAACATGGAACTACATTGATCTTTGTTTCCTTAATTTTAGCTTCTACATATGGATGCTCAGAGTATCTTACATATGGCTTGTATTTTTTCATTGATAAAAAACCAATTTTTTTAGAAATATCTTCAAACTTTTCTTTTGATGTTGATTTTTTAAATTTTATAAAAATATCTATATCAGCATCTCTATCTAACCAAGTTTGCTTAGCATACGAACCACCAAATTCTATTTCATTAATTTCGGAAAATTGCCCAGCCTCTTTTTTAACCAAACTAAAAGCCAAATTTGCAGTTTGTTTTTTTGAATATATTGTAGTTTTTGTTGGAATAACAGATTTTCTAGCAATTGATATGATTTTATTCATTTTTGACCATTTATCTCCTCTAAATTAGAATAGATTGGCCCTTGCGATGTAAGAACACTTTGTTTGAACTTGAAATTTGTAATTTCTTGCGAACCAAATTCATACAATTCATATTTTTGTAACTGTTTTTTAATATCTTTATTTTTATTTTTAATTCTAAATACTGTGATATGAGGTTTGAATGGTTTATCACTTACAAAACCTAGAGGTTTCAGAGCATCTTCAACTTTTTTTGCCAATTTTACTAATGCTTTACCGCCATCTTCATCAGTTCCAATCCAAATTACTCTAGGAAATTTTAGTTTAGGAAAGACACCTATACCTCTAAATTTTATTAAAAAATTCGAAAACTTGATTTCTCGTAGAACATCCATTACTTTTTCAGCCTTTTCTTCAGTAATCTCTCCTAAAAACTGAATTGTGAAATGAAGATTTTCTGATTCAACTGGTTTTGCATTGATATTAATTTCTGATTGAAATTTTGAAATTTTGTTAATTACTTGCTGAGATGAAATTTCAACTGCCACAAAAGTTCGCATTATACATTTTTTTAAGACATCTCTATAATAATTTCCGGTACCTTCATAGACCAGCCATTTTTTGATCAATTATTGAATAAACTAATTGTTTGCTTAACAGGAATGCCCGGAGCTGGAAAATCTACGATAGCTGAAGGTTTGAAGTCAAAAGGATACTATACTATCAATATGGGCAATGCTATTAGAACAGAGGCAAAGAATAGAAATTTAGATCCAACTTCTAGTAATCTTGGAAAACTTATGCTTGAACTACGAGAAAAAAATGGACCAGGCGCAGTTGCAGAATTGGTTATTTCACAAATTAAAAATTCTAAATCAAATGTAATTGTTATTGATGGGATAAGATCTAATGCTGAAATTGATGTTCTTAAAAAATATGGAATAGTAAAACTACTTGCAATTCATGCATCAACTGATAAAAGATTTAAATTTTTACAACAACGAGGAAGATCAGATGATCCTCAAACAAAAGAAAGTTTTGAAGAAAGAGATCATCGAGAATTAGGAGTTGGAATTAGTAATTCCATTGCATTATCTGATGATGCAATTACAAATAATAATAAAACTAAAGAGGAATTAATTGAAGCCTCTTTTAGAAAAATTCAAGGTTGGATCAAATGAGATTTCCTAATCTTGATTGCAAAATACAAATATTTTCTTCAATAAATCCGTCTGAAGACCCTGAAAAAATTAAAAAAGCAATTTTAAACATATTGCCTGTTAGTGATATAAAGATTGAAGATTTTTCTATAAATGCTGAAACAAATGATTTACAGTCTATGGAAAAAATATACGAAAGCATTCATTCTACTCGTTCTCAAAAAGTTTTTCAACGTCAACTTGAGAAACATTTGGAAAAAAATTTTACATGGTTTTATCTCAACAAACAAACAGCATTTGTAGAAAGAATTGTTCTTTGTGAAGAGGTAGACGAATCTCCCTTGGGACCTCTAAAAGTTATTCTTACTTCCAAAAATATAGATAAAATAATTGATGTCCTTGTTATTTAAAACAAGCAAATAAGCTAACAAATTTCAATCAGAATTTATCATTTGGTTTTTTTCTAAAAAATAATTTTTGAATGTATAACAAATGTTGATTAAATTAGGCATTATTGGTGCCATTTTGATTCTAGGGAAGCCTATTTTCTCATCAGAGATTAACGTATTATTTCCTAATACTTCATCTGTAGCCAAATTATTAGAACATGATGATATTAATAATATTAGCATTAAAACCACAATCTGTAGAAAAAAGACTTGAAACTTCAGTTAATACTGCTGTAGAGAAAACCTGTCAAAAAATTAACGACAAAATAAAAAATGTTAGAGAATCATTAAAAGATTTTTATCAAATGAATTAAGCAAACATAAATCCTATTGAGACTATAGAAAATATTTTTAAAAATAATTAAACAAACTACAAAAATATTAAAAAATTATCAATGTATAATCCATACTAAATTATTAATAATTAAATATCAAAAATATGATACAGATAATTTATCCATATAAAATTTTGATGTTCATTATGATTCTGTAATAAATAAAATATTACTAATTCAAAATTATTTTCTAAAAGTAGAAACAAACTCCGGTAATGATATTGCACTTGTATTTCTTATTGAAAAATCCATATCTGGAGTGAGTATGGTTTTTTCAGGATTTACTTCTATTAGAAATGCATTATTTTGTTTTGCATAAATTGGTAAGGTATTTGCCGGAGAAACAACCAAAGACGTTCCAACGATAATCATCATGTCACATTGACTTGCATGAATTATTGCTTTTTGCCAAACATCTTTTGGAAGAGGTTCACCAAACCAAACCACATCTGGTCTTAAGATATTACCGCATTTACATATAGGAGGAAATTTTTCAAATTCATGCATAATCTCATCATTAAAATCACATACTGTACATTTTATTCTGATAATACTCCCATGTAATTCACAAACATTGGAACTTCCAGCCATTTTATGAAGACCATCAATATTCTGAGTTAAAACAGTGACATTCACATATTTTTCCAGTTCAGCTATTGCTTTGTGCCCAGGATTTGGCTTTGCTGTAAAGATATTCTCTCTTCTCTCATTATACCACTCCCAAACCAGTTGAGGATTTTCATAAAATGCATCAATTGTTGCTAATTGCATTACATTATATTTTCTCCATAACCCATCCTTTCCTCTGAAAGTTGGAATGCCACTTTCCTGTGAAATACCGGCACCTGTCACAAAAACAATCTTATTTGATTTTCTAATTCTATCTGTAATTTCTTCAAACATTTTTACTTTATTTCAATCTTCAAAAGATCCTTTGCAGTAATCACCGAATCATGAATTGCTTGTGCTTCCTCTAAATGTCTGACTTCATCCTTATATCTTGCAGAAAAATGAGTTAAAATCAAATTTCTTACTCCTGCATTTTTTGCCAGTGTTGCAGCTTGTTTTGCTGTAGAGTGACATGTCTCTTCAGCCTTTTCCTTAATCTCATCAAGAAAGGTTGAATCAAAAATCAGATAATCAGAATTCTCAAAAAATTTTTCTAGTTCCTTTGTAGGCATTGTATCTCCAGAAATCCCAACCTTTTTACCGGATCTTTTTTCTCCTAACACTTGATCAGGAGTAATAATTTTACCATTTATTTCAATACTATTTCCATTTTGCAGCTTGTTCCATAGATTACCTTCTGGAATTTTCAGCTCTTTTGCTTTTTCAACATTAAATCTACCCGGTTTGTCTTTTTCCTTAAACAGATAGGAAAAGGCAGCAATAGAATGGTTTGCCTTACATACAGAAATAGAATAACTTTTTGAATCAAAAACGACTCCTTCTTTGATCACAGAGATGAAAATGGGAAACGACAATCCAAAATTTAGAATTTTTATGTTTACACTAATAAATTCCTCAATACCACTTGGTCCATAAATCTCCAGAGATTCGGTTCTATGCTGCATGGACATTGTCTGAAGAATACCCAGAATTCCAACGCAATGATCACCATGAAGATGTGTCACAAAAATTTTCATTTTTTTATTCCAACCCAAACCTGACTTTAGATATGCAATTTGAGCCGCTTCTCCTGCATCAAACATTAGTATTTCACCCTCTCTTTCTAGGCATATACATGATAATCCTCTAAATTCTGTTGGTTGAGCAGCTGATGTTCCCAAAAATACAAGTTTCATTTTATCAAAATTGTCCTTGTCAAGCCTTTATGTCTATAGATCTCATATTTCTTTGTTGGATTCATATTCAGCTTTTCCTTAAATTCCTTCTTACACATTACTGCAACTTTCTTCTTTCTGGGAAGCATTGAAACAAATTTCTTCAATAACTCCTCAGGATTTTCTGAAGCTTTTGATGCTCTCCCATAAGGAAGATCTGTTACAATTCCATCAATTTCCTCTATAATTTTATTTAATCCACTAAAATCATCTTTCATCAATTTTGATTTATATCCATTAGCATCCAAATTTTCCTTAGATATTTGATACATTTTTTCATCAAAATCAAGACCTATTGCATGAATTCCCATCGATTCTGCTTCCAACAATGTTGTTCCGGTTCCACAAAATGGATCACAAACAGTTTGTCCTTCTCGTAATCCAATCAAATTAATCATAGCCCTACTTAGCTTCCAATCTAATTCGTGAGGAAATTTTCTTACTTTTTTTGGCCTAACAAACGGTTTAGTTTTCCTTGAAAATCCAAAAAAGTTTTCCTTATTGGTAAATATTAGATAAATTGTAATATCAGGATTTTCTAATGATACTTTAGCTTGAGAAAACTTTGAAATCATATCTCCCATAGAACTTTCCAATTCTGGGATGTTAAACTGATTTGATGATAAATTAATTATTCTACAAACAAATGTATGTGCATTTTTTAACACTTCAAAATTTTCTTCATCTAAAAATAATCCTGACATCTTTCGTAAAATCTGACCTGATATTTTAACAAACGTAGCTCGTTTAGAAATTTTTTCCCAATTTATTTTTGATTGTACAATAACAAGATTTGAAATTATTTTGATTTTAGAAAATCTGTCATATGTTTTAGCAATTGAAATTATTTCATCTACTGCAAGTTCTGAATAATCTTTAGATAAAATAAAAAAGCTTTCTGGCATTATTTTATTGCCTGTGCAATAGTATCTGAAATATCAACTAATGATGTTTTTCCTGGAATTGTATTTACACTAACAATTTTTGCAACTCCTGACTTTTTGATTTTCTTTTCAGCCCCATTTATCAAAAGAGCATGTGTACATGCCACAAAAACACGCCTACATTTTTGCTTTCTAAGAAATTCTGTGGCTTTAATAATACTTCCTCCAGTACTAATCATATCATCTACCAAGATCAAATCTCTACCTTTAATCTCTTCAAGTCTTGATGTCTTTATCTGAACTTTGCCTGTTTTACGATCACGATGTTTGATCAATGCAATATATTCACACTCAAATTTTCTGGCAAATTCTTTCGCTCTTTCTTTTCCTCCCTGATCAGGTGAAATAACTATGGGATCTTTCAATTTCATTTTTTTAAAGTAGTATACAAGGTCTGGTATTGCTGAAACATTTTTTACTTTTATCTTAAAATGTTTTAATCCAATCATACTATGAATATCTACTACAATTATTCTAGAAGCGCCAACCCCTTTAAACAATATGCCAAGAACTTTCATGGTAATTATTTCACCTGACAAAAATTCTCTATCTTGTCTAGCATATCCCATATAAGGAATTATAACAATTATTTCATTAGATGATTCTTTAGCTTTTGAAACAAGTGAAAGTGTTTGAATTAAATTGGTATCTACTGGTGGATAAATTGATTGTACTACTATAGTCTTATTCTTCGACAGTTTTCCATCAAGTGTAATCTTACTTTCACCATCTGGAAATACTCTGACTTTAGAAGTTATCAGATCTGCTTTTAGTTTTTTTGATAATTTTTTAGCTAAATCTTGCGATGAATTTCCTCCAATAACCGTGAACTTACTCAACAAGCAAACGTGAATTGATGGGTTTCTTAAGTTTTGAGAAGTTTAATCTTCTCCACCTCCTCCACGACCTAAATCCCCAACACCATATTCATCAATAAGCTTATTTCTTTGCTCATCAAGCTTGCTAATCTCTTCATTCTCACGCTTTTCATCACCTTGGTATACTGTTCTGATTGGCCATGGAATTCTAATGTCATATTTTTTAAATTCTTCATACATTATTATTCTCATCTCAGTTTTAGTTTTAAACTGAGCACCATAATCCCTAACATATACCCATAATGTAAAATCAAGTGATGAATCATTAAACTTGTTAAATCTCACTACCGGTTGATTAATGTCAACATGAATATCCCTATCACAACCACAACTAGGCTTGTTATTCTCCAAATATGGACATCTTAATTGTCTAACCAAATGCCTTCCTTTTTCATCCATAACTTCATTCATTGCACGTTTACCAACCTTTACTAAAATTGCAGCAACTTGTTTTGGATTATTTAGATAAGAGACTCCTACATCTACAATAGCAGGCACCATTTTGATTTCTTTTGAAAAATTAATTATTTGAGAATTTACAAGCTGTCTTGTAGGAATTACGGCATATGATTCATTTAATGCATCGCGAATGAATGTTACTCTAGGAGTAATCTTGTGGACATATCCATTATATCCTGTATCTAGTTTAACACGTTCACCTTCAGCAAATATCTTATCCTTTCGAATTATTATATATGCAAAATAATTCTGCATAGTCTCTTGTAGTGCTAAACCTATTCCTATTGCTAATCCACCTGTTGCAGTCGCAAGCAAAATTAAATCAATACCCCACCAGCTAGTTACTCCAATTATTACAGCAACAAAAATTCCAAGGGGTAAAATCTGAGAAATAGACTTTGGAAGATCTTTTCTTTTTCTTTTTGCATAACCAGGTGGTTTTGCTCCAGAAATTATTGGATCATATCCACTAAATCGTTTTTCTTCCCTCCAAGTATCGATGGGATAAATCTCATCAACATCTTGTCCTGGCCTAAGCTTTTTTCCGGCTTGATTGTTTCCTGAAATACACTCCTCATAATATTTCAAATACTTTATTCTTTCAGATTTTTTCCATTCTTCAAATGGATCTTTAACCAATTGTTCAAAACTTCCTATAGGTAATCCCTTAGTAGTTCTAAATTCTTCGAGAAACTTTCGTCCTTCTTCTGATTTCAGATTATTTCCAAATTCATCATCTGTCATATCTTCCGGAGTGTGTTTTGGAGGAACCCATTTGTAGAATTTATGAAAAAGATCATTGTCATCATCAGAAAATCCTCGTAATTCCTTCCAAGCTTCAAAATCCTCTTTTTCAAGACTAGTTTTTTCTTTTTTTGTAAGTATTATTGGAATTAAATGAGCAATAGAATATCCAATGACAAGAATATTTATTGTGTTAAGAATTTTTGCAAATGTCTGGCTAGGAGTCAAGAGCCCTTTTTCAAATGATAACACATCACTTTCACCAAATAGAGCAAATGATTGTATGTAGAGATTAACTGAAGTTATTAAGGCAATTGCAAAAAATGGTAAAATAACTACCCTGACAAATCTTGAAAGATGTGGTCTTGTATAATTAAATTTTTGATGTTTGACCCATTTTGAAAAAGTCCGATAAATAATCACAATTCCAATAATGCCAATAATTAATATTGTAAATGCCATTTGAAGAGATTCAGAGGATGCAAGCAATTGAGAAATTCCCTGAATGTGATCAACTTGTTCAGAGACTACACTCACAATTTCACCTTCAGCCATATTCCATTACTTATTTGATTTTCTAGAATACAAACGTTAAGAATATTGTTAAAATTTATAAAACTAATACCGAGATTTTGGAGAAATATCATAATCTCTAAAACAAATCAGTGTAACCTTTAACAATGGTTAACACGCTAATAACTGAGTGAACAATAAGCAATTAACTTGGGATGATTCACCATCACTAAAATCTTACACATTAGCTAATTTTCGTGATCTTCCTCAAATTCAAAATTTTTCAGAACAACAACAATTTGAAATGGAAGTAGTAGGTAATGTTTTGCCATTTAAGGCAAATAACTATGTAGTTGAACAACTAATAGATTGGAATAACATTCCAAAGGATCCAATGTTTATTTTGACTTTTCCTCAAAAAAATATGCTAAAACCAGGACATTTTGAAAAAATGTCAAATGCACTTAAAAATAATCTAGACAAAAAAGAAATCACAGACATTGCAAATGAAATACGTTTAGAATTAAATCCCCACCCAGCTGGACAAATGGAACTAAATGTTCCAACACTAAAAGATGGTACAAAACTATATGGAATGCAACACAAATACAAAGAAACCTGTCTTTTTTTCCCAAGTCAGAGTCAGACATGTCATGCATATTGTAGTTTTTGTTTTAGATGGCCACAATTTGTTGGAATGGATGAAATGAAATTTGCAATGCAAGAAGGTGAACAACTAGTTCAATATCTTGTCGAGCATCCCGAAATTTCTGATGTGCTTTTTACAGGAGGTGATCCAATGATTATGAAAGCAAGAATATTCTCAAAGTACGTTGACACTTTAATTGATGCCAAACTACCAAATCTCAAAACAATTAGAATCGGAACAAAATCACTCTCTTATTGGCCCTATAAATTTTTGACAGATTCTGATTCTCAAGAAATGCTAGATGTTTTTAGAAAAATTACTGATAACGATTTACATCTAGCATTTATGGCACACTTTAATCATTTAACTGAATTATCCACAGATTCTGTAAAAAGAGCAATCAAAGAAGTAAGAGCAACTGGTGCACAGATCAGAACTCAATCTCCTATTCTAGCTCATATCAATGATGATTCCGAAATGTGGGCAAAAATGTGGAGTAAACAAGTTCAGCTGGGTTGTATTCCATACTACATGTTTGTTGTTCGTGATACTGGAGCTCAACACTACTTTGGCATTCCTTTGGTTAGAGCATATGAAATTTTTAGAAAAGCCTATTCATCAGTAAGTGGTTTAGCAAGAACTGTTAGAGGACCTAGTATGTCTGCTACTCCTGGTAAGGTTCATGTAATTGGTACTGCCAATCTAAGTGATCAAAAAGTCATTGTTTTGAGATTTTTGCAGGGGAGAAATCCCGACTGGGTACAAAGACCATTTTTTGCAAAATATGATGAAAATGCAATTTGGTTGGATGATCTAAAACCTGCATTAACTGAGAAATTTTTCTTTGAAGACGAGATGAATATTTTGAAAAAAACAATTCCAAATGATGACTATCCTGAATCATAAAAATTTAACCTGACTATATAGACAAATCTGGCTTACTAAGCAATATTAGTAGAATAAAATTTTAATTCATATATGGATGCAGATGCAGTATTAAAAAGAATTCAGGATGAAAATATTACATTTGTAAATTTATGGTTTGTAGATATTTTTGGTGAATTACATAGACTTGGAATGCCAAGTTATGCAATTGATAAACAAAGTTTTGAGCATGGATTAGAAAAGCTAGATGCAAGTTCCATCGTAGGTTTCAAATCTGTAAATCATTCAGATATGGTATTAAAACCTGATCCAATATCATTTAGAATTTTACCTAGTGATTATGATCAAGGAAATAGAAAAAATTGCATTTTATTTTGTGATTTGTATGAAGGAAACACAATAAATGAAGTGAGATATAATCGTGATTCAAGAGGAATAGCATACAAAGCTTCTGAAAAAATCAAGGAATTTGGGTTAACTCACACTAATTGGGGTCCAGAAATAGAATTTTTTGTTTTTGATACTATCAATGTTTATCCATCACCATATGCAGCTACTCATTCTTATGGAGGATCTGGTTATTCAATTGAATCAAAAGAATCACCTTGGGCAAAAGGTAATATTAGCACTGCAATTGATATCAAAGAAGGATATTACCCATCCCAACCAAAAGATACGCTTGAAACTTTTAGAAAAGATATCTGTGATGATCTCTATAACCACTTTGGAATTAAAGTTGAAGCAGAACATCATGAAGTTGCAACTTCTGGACAATGTGAAATCAATCTAGTGTATGATGAGATGGTTGCAATGGCTGATAGTGTTGTAGCAGTAAAAAATATTGTTAAAGTCAAAGCAAAAAGAAAAAATAAAGTTGCAACTTTTATGCCAAAACCAATTTTTGGTGATAATGCATCAGCAATGCATACTCATCAAAGCCTATGGAATGATCAAATCAATGTAATGTTTGATCCTGATGACGAAATTGCACAAATGAGTCAAATAGGCCGTTATTATGTTGGAGGAATTTTAGAGCATGCATCAGCCTTATGTGCTATAACAAACCCTACTACAAATTCCTATAAACGTCTAGTACCTGGATTTGAAGCTCCTGTCAATGTTTGTTGGGGAATGGGAAACCGCTCTGCTGCCATACGTGTACCAATGTACTATAGAAATCAAGAAAAAAGTAAGAGAATAGAATATCGAGTACCTGATCCCACTGCTAATATCTATCTTCTTGAAGCAGCATTATTGTTAGCTGGTTTAGATGGAATTAAAAACAAAATTGATCCAGGAGATCCAGTTGAAGAGAATGTCTATAAATTAAGTTCTGAAAAGAAAAGAGAATATCACATCGGAGCACTTCCAGTTTCACTAAAGGATGCACTGGATTCATTAAAAAGTGATTGTGATTTCTTGGAAGAAATTTTTACAAAAGATTTTCTTGACAAATATGCTGAACTAAAATACAAAGAATATACTGCATTTGCACAAACTCCAACTGCCTGGGAAGTATCCATGTATGCTGATTCATAAATCGTTCTTTTAATACAAATATTAAACAAATAGAAAATGTTATTTTATTAATAATAAAATAGTATAACCTTTTTAAAATCATGCTTTGTTTTTTCTTTATTGAATTATACAAATATTCTATTGACATTATTGATGATTCCTGGATTAGTTGGAATGGCATTTGGTCATACAGTTGATTCTGTGGGTGAATATAGATTAGAAATTGGATGGATGAATGAGCCAGTAGTATCTTATGAGACAAATGGAATTGAACTATTTGTTAGTCCACTTGAACCTGGTTTAGAATTTGAAAAACAACAATTCAAAGATGGTATTGCGGGACTCCAAAAATCATTAAAAATGCAACTTATCTTCAAAAATGAAAAAATTATGCTACCTTTAGCAGCTGATCATAACATCCCTGGAAAATATTATGCATTTGTAAATCCTACAATTTCAGGATATTATCAGGCAAATATTTTGGGACAGATTGGTGATACAACTGTAAGTATATCCATGCATCCACCCAAAGTAGAAGAACGTTCCTACATTGAATTTCCTGAACCATCAGATATTACATTGAATCAATTAATTGATGGGCATACTACACTACTAGGTGAAATAAACGATCTTAAAGAATCAGTTGATAAATTAGAAGAAGAAAATCAACAAATCAATCTTAGTTATGCTGGAATAGGACTTGGTATAATTGGAATTGCAATTGCAACATTTGCATTAAGTAAAACAAAGAAAAACTAGATTACTTTGATTTTTGTTTGTTATAAATAAAATAAAAAATCACCCCTGATACAATGATTCCTAATCCTGATACAATAATTTCTATTTCAAATTGTATGGCCATGTAAATTGTTGCTCCTAATCCAAATAGAGGTAGAATCGGAAATTTACCAATATTAACAGGCACTTTGTATGGTCTTACCAAATCTGATCTTACATATCTAAGAAGAATAACAGACAAATTAATCATGGCAAATGTAACTACTACTGCAAAAACAACAATGTTTGCAACAATTAGAATATCTCCAATAAAAGAAAATCCAACTGCCGCTACAAAAATTAGAATTATTGCTAACCATGGAGTCTTTGTTTTATGATAAACAAATCCAAGTTTAAATGGCAAAGAACCATCTCTTGCCATTCCATAAAAAATTCTTGCTCCTGCAATAAGAGTTATCAATATTGTACTAGCTGTTGCAAATAAAGCAATAATTGATAGAACAAAATGACCTTGTTCACCCAATCTTTGTTGAGCAACAATAGCAAGTGGAGCTGAAGATTCTGCAAGTTGTTGCCACCCTACTATTCTAATTGAAGCAAGAGAAACAAGAATGTATATTATAGTAGTTATTAAAACCGAAAGCATAATTCCTCTAGGCATTGTTTTTGTTGGACGTTTTACCTCTTCAGCAACATTTGCTATGTCTTCAAATCCAATAAATGCAAAAAAAACCAAAACAAATGCCAAAATTATTCCACTAACTCCAAATGGATTTTCAAAATAATTAATTTCGGATTCAATTGGAATTCCAAATCCAATAAAAATAATGATTCCCAATCCACTAATAGTTACAATTGCAAAAATTGTATTGATCCACGCAGATTCCTTAATTCCAATAAAATTAACAAGAGATAACACACCTAATATTGTCAAAGCTGAAATCAAAAGTGGAATTCCAGTAAGTTGTTCCATATACCCACCAAATCCCAAAGCTACAGTTGCTGCTACTATAATTGATGTAAAAATTGTTAGCCATCCTATAATAAATCCTATAAAGTTACTCCGAAATCCTTCTTTTACAAAAATATATTCTGCAGCAGCTCTTGGAAATAATCCAATTAATTCAGAATAACTTAGTCCCGCAAATGTAGCTACAATAGCGCCCAAAATAAATGAAATCCATAATGCATTTCCAGCTAAACCTGCTGCTTCACCAATCAGAACATATATGCCTGCACCCAAAATTAGACCTACACCATACATTGTAAGATGAAATAACCCTATGTTTCTGCTAAGTGCTGCCATTTATTCTCCTATTATCTGTAAAACTAAATTTCTTATTCTACTTCTAGTATCTAATTCTAAAAATACAATTTGTTGCCATGTTCCTAACAATAGATGTCCTTCAGTAAAAGGAATGGTAAGTGATGGCCCAATTAATGATGCTTTGACATGTGAATGACCATTTCCATCATGCCACATCTCCTCATGACCGTACTTGAAATTTTTTGGTGCTATTCTAGATAACATATCTGGAAAATCTTTGATTAATCCAGGTTCATATTCTATTGTAGTAATTGAACCAGTAGAACCCTTTACAAAAATAGTCACAATGCCATCTAAAATTTCTGAATCCAAAATAGCCTGAGAAATCTTTTCAGTCAGATCTATTACATCATTTTCTTTCTTTGATTGAATCTTGATAATTCTGGTCTTAACTGTCATATCCTAAATATGAACAATATTGATTTTACATAAACCTAGATTATCAATAATTAAAACAAAATTTGATATCAAAATTGATAATATTCATTTTGTATAAATGATTAAAAATCATAGTAAATACATGGTTTTTCAGCTGGTAATAATTATTATAATTCCAATAATTTTGGGTATAGTTACAGTCTCACCATTTGATGAACCTATAGTAGAGGACCCATCAGAAATTGAGGATGACTCAAAATTTGGGCTATTTTATTTTTTCTTGATGTTAATCTGGTTCTTTTTCTTATTTAGAATATTATTTCAGCTCAAAAAGGGTACCTTTAATCTACAAAGAAAGTATTGAATCTAGTACATTTCTTTGTATTTTATTCTCAATTCTTCATGAGGACCAACAATTGAAAATGCATTAACAATATCAGTTTTGCTTATAACTCCAATCAGATTTCTCTTCGAATCTATGACAGGAATTCCACTAACTTTATTTTTTATCATCAAGCTAGCCGCAGCTGCCAAATCATCTTCCTCACTAATTGTGATTAGTTCATCAGTTAGTAAATCATTGACTGTAATCTTTTTATTCTCATCTATTGGAAGCAAATAATCTCTAGAACGTGTCTTCCCTTTCGTAAAATAATCACTGTGAATAAGAAGTGTATTTGTTGTGATAAGACCTATTGGGTAACCATTTTCATCAGTAACTACAAGTCGTGATACGTCATTTTTATTCATCAAGCTCAATGCAAATTTTATAGAGTCTGCTTTTCTGCATGTAACTGTTTTTTTACTCATAAAATCTTTTACAGTATATTTTCCACCAAAAACATTAGCATAAGCTTTTACCAAGTCAGTTCTAGAAACAATCCCTATCAATTCTCCACTATCGTCTACAAGAATTACTGAACCAATTTTAAAAGTCTTCATTCTTGCAGCACACTGGTCAAAATGATCTTCAAATCCATCATTAATCATAATAATATTTTTCTGCATCACGTGTTTTATTGGAATTTCATCAGTTGATCTTGCAGTTTTATCTTCACCTAAAAATCGATTAACGTCTCTTTCAGTAATAATTCCAACAGGTTTGTTTTTAACTACAACTACAATACGTTTAACAAAATTTTTCTGCATTTTTGATAACGTTTCAAAAATTGATGATTCTGGTTGAACTGTAATAACCGGTGATGAATATTTCTTACTCATATTTTGACATACACTTTTTTCGATTTAAAGCGAAACTTTGATTCTCAAACATGATTATAATAAAATAAAGACTACCTAACACCTATGAAGTATTAGGTACAATCTCAATTTCTATATTGCTTCCATTAAATGTTGTAGCAATAGCTTTTATCTTACTCTTATAGAGAAAGTACTTTTTGCCATCATCACTGATTGAACCAGAGATACCTAAGAGTTTATTATCATGTAAAGTCTGTAGTCTTCGGTAAACAGTACTAATTGGAATCTTGGTTTCAGCACTTATCTCCATGGCAGACTTGGGTTTATCCATAGTATTTTCTATAATTGCCCGACAATATTTATCAGACATTACTTCAAGAATAGCGTCTTTTCTTGAATCATCTTCTATTTTTCTACCTGAAATTAATTCTTGCATGAGGAAAATACACTATTTTATCATATAATGATGTGGAATACTTTGCAATGCACTGCACTAAACCTAGGCATAAAAAATAATCGAAACCTTCTATGAGATTTAAATTGGACAATATTCAAGTTTAGTTAGATGATGTTTTCAAATATTTTGATCCCATTCGATCTATCAAATCAATCTCTACGAGCATTTAAAACTGCATTAGATATTGCAAAAAAATACAACTCTAAAATTACTATTTTAACCTGTCTTGAAGGAGATGCATGGCACCACAAATTTTACGATTCAAGGGCTGATAATGAGTTAATTAAAAAACAAAAAAAGGTTACACTTTCTCATATTTCTAAACTAGAGACCTTAGCAAAAAAAGTCAACATAACAACAAAATCACAAATCTTGAAATCTACCTCAGTTGTAAAAGATATCATAACCTATGCAAAATCCCGAAAAATTGACCTGATAGTAATGGGTTCTCATGGAAGAACTGGAATGGATAAACTGATTCTTGGTAGCGTTGCAAATGGTGTTACTCAAAAAGCTAGTTGCCCTATACTAATAGTAAAATAGACGAGTTGAGATTTAACTGATCTCAATTATTGGAATTGGGCGAGTTGGTTCTTCGATTGCTTTTTTATGTGCAACAAATTCTTTAGATGATATTTTACTAGTAAATAGAACAAAGAGGAAAGCACTTGGAGAAGCACTAGACATATCAAATGCCATTCCTAGAAATTCTAATATTTCAATTAAGGGAACAAATGATTATTCTAAAATTATTGGATCTAAAATTATTATAATTACTGCAAGTACTGGTGTTTATTTAAAAAATAGAACTGAGATGTTAAGTGCACAAGTTAAAATGATTAAGGAAATTGCAAATCAAATCAAACACTTTTGTCGTGATGCAATAGTTTTGATAGTTTCAAATCCTTTAGATATTCTAACATATTTTTTCCAAACAGAGACTCAATTTTCAAGAAATAAAGTTATTGGAATTGCTTCAAGCTTGGATTCAAGTAGATTCAGATATTTACTTTCAGAAAAATTAGGCGTAAAACAATCACAGATTTCTGATGCAATAGTTTTAGGCGAACATGGAGATACTATGGTACCTGTATTTTCTCAGACAAAAATTGATGGAAAAAACTCCCTAGAAATACTTGATTCAAATCAGCAAGAAGCAATTTCAAAAGAAGTTAGAGATTACTGGAAATCCCTACGAAATTATAAAAGCCGTTCACAATTTGGTATTGCCAAAAATACATTTGACGTAATAAATTCCATTCTAAAAAATAATAAATTAAAAATACCTGCATCAATTTTAATAAAAGGGGAATTTGGCGAACATGATGTTTGCATGGGAATTCCTGTAATTATTGATAAAAATGGTGTATCAAAAATTCGAGAGATTAAATTAAACAAATCTGAAAGTGAATCCCTAAAAATATCTGCCCAAACAATACGAAATTACATACAATCATTCTAAACTTGTAATTACATTACTAGAAAATACAGTCCATATCCTACAAAATATGCAACAGTAGCTGCAATTCCACCAATAATTACAGTATACAATCCTGATCTAATTTTTGATTTTTTAACAATTCTTCCTTTTATCATTCCAACCAAAAAAAATGCAGCAAGAACAGATATTGTAGAATACATAAAAGCCTCCGAATTTAATTCAATTTCTATCATCATAAAAACCATAAATGGAATTAATGGAATTAACCCAATCAAATTGAAACCAACAAAAGTGCTTACAGAACTATCCATAGCATTCTTTCCATCTTCAATTAATTCTAATTCTTCTTTCATCATAGTATCTATCCAAACTTTTCTACGTGATGTAATTATTCGTACAACTTCTTCTAACAACTCATCTTTGAATCCTTTTTTCTTGTAGATGTCCCTAATCTCATCTTTTTCTTGTTCTTCTAAATTATCAATCTCCCACTCCTCTTGCCTTCTTTTCATTTCAACAAATTCATTTCTAGCCTTTGATGCTTGATAATTTGCAGCAGCCATAGAAAATCCATCTGCAAATAAATTTGCAAAACCCAGAATCAAAATAATTCCAGAGGGCAATGATGCACCAACAACCCCTGCAACTATAGCAAAAGTTGTTACTGCTCCATCAATTGAACCATAAATAAAATCATCAAAATGCCACTTCATAATTATAATTTAATTTTATTCACTGTTTTAATGTATTTTTAGAAATATTATTTTGTCATGGCCATTACAATATCTGTTTTACTAATAATTCCAGCAATTGATCCATTTCCATCTAATACTACCAAGCCACTGACATTGTTATCTAAAATCAACCTACATGCATAAGACAAATTCTGATTAAATTTTATTGTGATTAATCCTTTTGTCATAACATCCCTTGCTAATGAAATATTTCCAAATCCCTCCTCTGAAAGAAAGCCTTTCCTAACTTGTTCTGATATAGTAAATCCTGAATCATCTTCTTCACTGCCCAATTCAATAGAAATTCTAAATAAATCTCTAAATGAAATAATACCAACAGGATTTTCATTTTGATCCTTTACAATTATTCTTGATACATTGTTTTCTAACATCTTTCTTATTACCTTGAATAATGGTGCTGCAGTATGTGTATGGATATAATCATGTGTCATATAGTCTACAACTTTTTTTTCATTTGAGATATTTTCTGAATAATATTTTATAAGATCAGTTTTAGTAAAAATAGCTTTTAGTTCAACCTCCGATCCAATTGCAAGAGAACTAACTTTCTTCTCAATCATAATTCTTGCTGATTTTTGTGGCGATAGCGATTCTTCTACATATAATATTGATTTCATAATTTTTGTAATAGGAACAACATCTAATCCTTGTTTGGTTGTTTCAGAAAATAAGAATAAACCCACATCTTTTTCTGTAATTATACCTATTGGTTTTTTATCTTCTACAACAATTAATCTACTAACATTGTTTTCTAATAATTTTTTGATTACGTCTGAAACGCTAGAATTCTTTAGAATTGAAATTGGTTTTTTTGAAATATCTAAAACTGACATTGTTTAATTAAAATTACTTTTCTATAAAAACAATGATATAATTTTCATTACTGAGTATCCCTATCTTAATTTAGATAGTTAGTTCTCAATTTGGTAATTATAATCTTTTTTATATTTGAAGAATTTAATCTGGAATCATGGCAAAGTTCAAAAAAATCCTTGTCCCACTTGACGGTTCTGCTAATGCTAATCGAGGTTTAGATAGAGCCATAGAAATTGCAAAAGAGAGTGGTGCAGAAATTACTGGATTTTACGTATTTCATTTGCCACTTGTTGCAGGACTAAAATATACAAAAAAAATGCATGATGAAGCACAGGAAAAAGCGGTCAAAGCAATAGGACCAGCTATGAGGCGTGCTCAAAAAGCAGGTGCAGTATTCAAATACAAAACTGGTGGCGGTCATACGGGATCAGAAATTGTCAAACATGCTGAAAAAGGCAAATATGACATGATTGTAATTGGTGCAAGAGGAATGGGTGGTGCTAAAGAAGCATTCTTGGGAAGTACCTCTAATTATGTAATGCATAAAACAAAGATTCCTGTATTAGTGGTAAAATAAAAAATTGGGATTTCCCATTTCATTTTTCTTGCATCTTATTCACAATTTAGAAAATCATATGTTCAGTAAAAATACTATGAATTACAATTAATATTAAATATTGAAGGATAGGCATTTTGTAATTATTGGGTTGATAGTAGGAATTATTGGATTTGCTTCATTTATTGGTGTAATAGGTCAAGGAAATGTAAGACACGTTGAAATTTTTTGGCCAGAAAAAGTTGAACAAACAGTTGCATTCAAAGATATTGATGACAAAGTTGTATTGGTTGGAATTTTAGGAACTGCTGAAGATGACAACCCAACATTAATTATTAGAACTAGTTTTGCATATATTCTTACAGTAGAGAATCATGGAAATCAACATCACAGATTATACATTGAAGGCTTTAATGTACAAACAGATCTTTTAGAGCCTGGACAAACTGATACCATTACAATTTATCCCGATAAGGAAGGAATTTTCAATTATTATGACAAAAGAGAAAAAATGTCTCTACTAGGACAATTAAAATCAGTTCAAGTAGTTCCATCTGATGGTTTTACAGGTTTTCTTAAAGATATGATATAATCAAATAAGGATACCTGTTATTTTATAATGTAAAAAACTAGAAGTATGGGAAATATGAACAGATTAACCAAAAATATGAGGGATAGATATGGTCGAAAGTAATTATGACATTTTAGGTATTATTGAGGGTTCAACAGAGAATGAAATTCGTGATGCCTTTAGACGAATGGCACTACAATTTCACTCTGATCGAGGTGGAGAAAATGAACAATTTATAAAAATTAAACAGGCATATGAAGATCTCAAAATTGGAAGAAAATATCCTCAAACTGATCTAGAAAAACTACAAAATACTCGAGTATATTCTAGTGAACCTGAAGAAGATATTCGAAGAAAAAACCAAATTCTTGGTCAACAGTTATCAAAAGAAATGCAAACTGCTGAGGAATGGGCAGCTGCACTTAACAGATCAAATTCTACTGCTTCTAGATTATTTGGTTCAAAAACTCTTGGTGAAATCGAATTAGAAAGAAAAGCCAATGGTGCACTATCAATCAAAGGAAATTTTATGGCTGGTAGTTTGACATATGATGGGCCTATAATTATGCAGGGAAATATTACAAGTCCATCTTGGACAGAAGAATTTAGAACAAAAATTCATTTAACTAAAGGAGATTTTAAATTTATCAACCCACTTGAAAATAAGTATCGAATTGAAAATGGAGCACAAATTGTCGTTGATAATGGAAATGTAGTAGTTGGAAATATTTTTGGAAGAAAATATAAGATTAATGATCCTGACGGTAGAGTCGGAGTTTATCAAACTAAAGAGCATAGAACACATATCTTAGCTCCAAACGGAAAAATTATTGCAGAAAATGTTGTAAATACAGTTTCTCTTGATGCTGATACTATTATTACTTTGAATTTAGAAGATGATGTAAATATTTGTGGGCGTGAAATTCTAATTTATGGAGGCAAAGTCACATATGATACAATAATTGAATTAAAGAAAGATGGTTTCATAAGATTTTTTGAAAATTTTTCAATTCAAGGTCTAAGCAATGATGCTATCATCAAACTTGAAAATGGAAAAAGAATTCCATTGTTTGATATTAAAACTAAAAAAATTAGGGATTTATCTGACGAATTAATACCTAACAAAGATGATTATGATAAAGATGCGACTATGGTAGGAAACGGATTTACAATTACATATAAAATGCTAGATAACCTCTCAATGAAATCATCAAAACCCAAAAAATCTGGATGGACCTCAAAATTTGGTTTTTCTAAAAAATAACCTGAAATCTTTTCATTCTTTCTCTAAATAATATCTTTAAACACCAAATTTAATTCCAAATAAAATAATCACCAAATTACATATTAACAAATACTATGTATGAATAATATGGCAAAAATTATCATACCGTTAATTTTTGCTCTTTTATCTTTATCCTTATTGATATCTGTACCTTCTTTTGCTGTAGACACTTATGAACTAAAAGGAACAGGTATTTCCCTTGATTCAAATCTCAAAAATCCTATCTTATACAAATCTAATTTGCGTTTGGAATTCACCAGTTTATCAGAAGTTTCAAAAGGTTCAATTGTTCTAAAATCACAAGAAAATACAATAGCAGCTCGAATGATTAAAGATGATTGGCACATTTCATATAATGCTGATGGTTCTTTTGTAGGTTCAGGTCCGGTTAGAACTTTACAAGATACATCTTATGATATGACAATTAAAGGTGAACGAAAGTATGTTGCTAATAATTGGTCGATGTGGGAAGCAGTTGGTGAACTAAAAAGAGCAAATCAAGAAAAATATTCTTTAAGATTTATTGTCACTGGCGATGATAGATTTTCAACTACATCGCCCCAATTGACTTCCACTATTGTAATCCCAACTGGAAATGCATATCAACAAGAATCATCCTCTTATATTCCTGAAAAACCAACAGTGTTCAGAGGAACAATTGTTTCTTGGGTAAATCATGATTCAGTAACTCATACTGTTCAAAGTCAAGATGGAAAAGGAAATGTTGTTTCATTATTCAATAGTAATGTTCTTCAACCTGGGCAGGTATACAATTATGAATTTGATGAACCAGGAGCGTATCATTATTTATGTACACTTCATCCGTGGAGAACAGGCGTAATTACAGTAGTATAACCCACGAAGAATTGATATTCATATAGAAATACTAAAAAATTGATGGCAATTTCATTTGGTCTAGACAAAAAACTCATTCTTCTTGTGATGATAGTTTCAGTAATCGCTTTATCCATTACTGCATATCTGAGTTTTAACTATGCTGATGAAATTCTTAAAGAAAGACAAGGTGAGCAATTATTTGGAGAATCTAGAGTTCGAGGTGATACAATTCGATTTCTTTTTGAATCACGGATAGAACAAAATAAAATCTTAGCAAATGATCCTATGATCAGAATTCTTGTCACTGAATTAAATCAGATTCCTGATAATGAATTTGAAAAAATTAAAGAAGAAAAACGCAGAAGTTTTCTTACTCAAGTTCAAGCGTTTCAAGAATTAGTTGGATTTTCAATTGGTTTTGAGGATGTAAAGGTAATAGGCTTAAATGGAAAAATTCTATTTACTCTAGGTAGAGTCACAAGTACTAATTTCCTTGATGATCCTCTATTCAAAAAAGGACTGACAAAATCATTTGTCGATTTTGAGCCTACCCCAACTGGAAAAAAGATGATTGTTATCTCTCCAATCTTTGCTCAAGACAGTAAAAAAGGTGATGAGCCAATTGGTGTAATTGTTTCTAGAATGCGAACTGCTTCAATAGATAGCATTTTGCTTAATAGAAGTGGTTTAGGTGAAACTGGTGAAGTCTACATTGTAAATGATGGGTTTCTAATGCTTTCTGAGTCTAGATTTATTGAAAATGCTGTCTTTAAACAAAAAGTCGATACAATTCCTGTCCAAAAATGTTTTAGAGAAGAAGAAGATCACATTGGATTTTACCCCGATTATAGAGGAATCAACATTTATGGTTCTTCATATTGTGCTGATGATCTAGGATTTGTATTGCTGGCTGAAATTGATGAAGCAGAAACCATAGAGCCCATTTTAGTTCTTCAAAATCGAATTTTTCAAACTGGTATTTTGATCACAACTGGAATGGCAATAATTGCATTTGCAATTTCAAAAACTCTATCAACACCTTTAATCAAACTGAAAAATGCTGCTAACAAAGTAGCAAATGGAAACTTTGATGTCAGAACAAACATCAAAACTAGTGACGAAATTGGAGAGTTATCATATGCATTTGATTTTATGACCCAAAAATTACAAGACTCCTTGATTGAAATTAAGGAAAAAGAAGATGTTATAAAAAAGCAAGAAGATATTCTTTTACAATTCTCAGATTATAGTGAAAATTATTGTGTATGTATGGTAGATATTATGAATTCTACCAAAATCACTTCAAGTTTATCAGAGACACAAACAAGCGAATTTTATAAAATATTCTTAAATTCAATTGCTATTATTGTTAGGAAATTTGACGGTATTGTTGTAAAAAATATTGGTGACGCATTATTGTTTTACTTTCCTGTAATTCATTCTGAACATAAATTCACATTAAAGAAATGTCTTGACTGTTGTTTAACAATAGCAGAATCTCATGAAAACATTAAGACTCAATTGAAACAAGAAAAGCTCCCTGTTTTTAATTATAGAATTAGTGCAACTTATGGTATTGTGAGAATTGCAAAAACTTCCACATCCTCTGTAAATGATATTTTTGGTACAACTGTAAACAGATGTGCTAAAATTAATCGAGCAGCACCTGCTAATGGCTTGATAATTGGACAAGATTTTTATAATAATGCTAAAGCTATAGATGGTTTTATTTTTGAAAAAATTGAAAATGATGTAATTTCAGCTGAACATGGATACCAAGGATATATCGTATCACGAAAAAATTCTAATAAATAAATTTAAAATATTAAATCAATTCTGTAGATTTTTCCTTTGTAGAAATATCATATGATTCTTCTACATTTGTTACAAATATTTTTCCATCACCTTTTTCTCCTGTGTGAGCTGTTTCAATAATTGCATTGACTACCTTTGGTACCATCAAATCTTGAACAACAGTAACTATGACATCTGTTGAATTAAATTCAATTTGATGACCTCCGATTTCTGGTCTTTCTCCTGCACCCTGTCCTAAAGATTGGATTAATGTTACACCTCCAACCCCTGTTTTAGAAATTGCATTTACAACTTTCTTAGATACTTCACTCTGAACAATGGTTTCAATTCTCTTCACAATTAAATTCTGAATACATGCAATTTAAAAACATACTTTTGATTATCACTAATTTTGTCTTATCTCAATATTGAAAATCATGATTAAAAATTATGTCAAGTTTATATGAAAACTAATTTCCTACTATTATTATGAATTACCTACTTGTACTTTTTTTATTCGGATTATTTGCTTATCTCCCTATAACTTACGCTGAAGACTATGTAGTAGATATTCCATTTGGTGCATACAATCCTGAATTAAATACACCTGCAAAGGTGTGGTTTGATCCTCCAAGAATTTTCATTACTGTCGGTGATTCCATTACATGGTACAATGATGACAAAGAAGGTCACACCGTAACAAGTGGTGAAGGTTCTGGACGATTTGGGTGGATGAGTGATAACTTTGGAACTCCTGATGGATATTTTGATAGTGAAAGATTCATGCCTGGAGAATCCTGGTCTTTCAAATTTGAAGAATCTGGAACATTTCCATATTTCTGTATAATCCATCCTTGGATGGAAGGAATTGTAATAGTTGAAAAAGAAATTCCAGATTTTCCACATGATGCAACAGGAAAAAAACTTCAATTCCCATTACTAATGTATACTCCAGATAGAAACATAGAGGTCAATCTATCATGGGATCCACCTGTGATTAAAACTCACGAAAAAATTCAATTTGTATACCAATTTTATGATCCACTAACAAATTCTAATCTAGCAAAAATGAAATATAATTTCATAATTTTTCAAAATGGTCAAGAAATTTTTCGAGATGAAGGACTAAATCAAATTGGTGGTGACTATAGAAACTTTGTATTTAATGATTATGGCTCTATAATAATTAGAATAGAAGGAATAGAAGCATCATCAATTTTAGCTGAAGAGAGTGTTACGGTATATGGTACTGTTGAAAATAAATCCATAAGAACGGTTGATTTTACAACTGTGGTCTATGAAAATCCTGAAAAAACCACTCATGAAGTTTATCATGTAAAACCAGCTCAAAGATTGGAACTTTATTATGAATTAGCTATAATTTTCATCTTGGTTCCAGCAGTATTGTTTGTCTATGTTATATTGTGGTTAAAGAAAAAACCAAATATAGAATCAACCAAGCCAGGTGCTGTTAAAATCTAAAATAATAAAAAGAAATTAAAAATGATTGAACTATTCTAATCTATTAGTTCAGTCCAACCTTTGACGAAGACTGAGTTTTTGTAGAGTGGAACTGGTTGTCCAACAGTAAAGTCCATTGGTCTCATCCAAAAGATTGCTTTTGTTGGGCATACACCAATGCATGCACCATCAGAAATACATCTTTCTGGGTAAAAGACAAATGCTTTACCTCTCTTCCAGCCTTCAACTGGTTTTACTCTAAGGACATCTGGTCCCAATGTAGTACAGATTTCTACACATAGTGCGCATCCAATACACATTTGTTCACTGATGTCTGGAATAATTCCTACTGGCATAACAAAATAAAGTCTAATTTTGATCTTAATATAATTTGCCCAAAAAATGCTAATTATAACGCCGTTTCAATTTCTTAACGACGTTATAAAATTTGATCGCTTTAACTAAATTTACATTAGATCAATTCTAAAAATTTTCAGAGAACCATCATAATTTAAAGATTTTAAAATTAAAGATTTCCCCTCACTATTTACATAATAAATTCCCGAATTTGTTGAATTAATTATATGCCTGCCTCCAGGAGATAAAACCCAGCCTCCATTCTTCATTTTTCTAGCCATTGCAGAAACAACAATTATCGAATTCTTTTGGCTTGCAATTGATGCAAGCAGCATTATTATTGTATTTACAAATATTCCAGACTCGATTTCAGTGAAAAGATTGTATAACCCATTAAACGAATCTAGAATAACTAAGTATTTTTTAACTGAAACCTTTTTTGCAATTTCTGAAAAAATTTCTTCTAGATTGTCCTTTTTAGGATGATAAATCTCAACCCTAGTATTTTTTTCCAGCATTTCAGAAACAACATAACCTGTATAAAGTAAGTCAAAATCTAGAAAAATTACATGTAAATCTACAGAATCAATTAATTCATTTAGAAACTGTGATTTCATAAATGGCTCAGAGCATAAAATGATATTTGGATTTTTACTAGAAAATTCATTTAAAATTTGTACTAAGTTATTATCTAAAATCTGCTTAGGATTTTTATCCAACAATTGGTTATTATCATACAGATATAATAATGAATTTAGCAGCTAAAGATATCTCTGTTGATTTTCCGATTTCTGAAAAAATCTATCTTAACAATGCTTCAGTTTCCTTAATGCCATTACAAAGTATTGAAGCAATGCATGATTTTTTAATTGAATATAATTCAATAGGACCTGATTCAATTGATTCAGAACAATTTGTTACTGAAAAACTACAAAATATTAGAAAAACTATTTCAAAAATAATAAATTGCCAACCTGAAGAAGTAATTTTAACACAAAGCACAACTGATGGAATTAATATAGTAGCTAATGGAATTTCGTTTAGTAAAAATTCTAATTTGATAATTAGAGGATTATCTCATGAACATCACTCAAATTTCTATCCTTGGTTAAAATTACAAAATATAACTAAAATTAAGAATTTATCAGTTGATAAAAATGGTTTTTTCGATTTTGATGAATTTGAAAAATTTTTGGATAAAAATACTAGTCTAGTAGCATTAAGTCATGCATTGTATAATACTGGATCAATACTACCCGTAGAAGAAATTGGAACAATTATTCATAACAAAACTCCTTTTTTTCTTGATAGTGCACAAACAGTAGGATGTATAGGAAATTTTGATGTTAAAAAAATTAAATGTGATTTTATGTCATTTAATGGCTCAAAATGGCTTTGTGGTCCTATGGGAACAGGTTTGTTCTACTGTAACAAAAAATCTAGTGAATTATTAGAACCCATAACTATTGGAGGAGAATCTGCGATGTTATATGATAAAACAAATTTAGCATTTAAAGAAATTCCAGACAAATTTCAAACAGGATTTAGAAATTACGTTGGAATAGTAGGCCTGGAATCTTCTATTGACTACCTTCTTAAATTTGGAATGGATAATATTAGAAAGAAAAATCTCCGTTTGTCAGAAATTTTCAGAGAGGAGCTTTCTAAAATTAAAAATGTTGTTATTTATGGACCAGAAAATCCTAATAAAAGAACTAGCATCATATCTTTCAATATAGAAGGTCATGAGCCAAAATATATTGTTGAAAAATTAGAAAAACAGAAAATTATACTTACTGTTAGAGAAATATTAGATACAAAAATTGTCCGTGCTTCTCCTCATTTTTTTAATTCAGAATCAGATATCCTTCATGTAATAGATACTATAAAAAATCTATAGATTTTCTTGTTCTTCAATTACCATCATAGTAAGTGTTGATTGAACTTTAGCAATTTTTCTAATTTTATTTGTGATTACTGCTCGTAATTTCTCAGCATCATCTGATGAAAGTTTCAATACAATATCATAAACACCATAAACACCTTGCACTTCATACTTTACATCTTCATCTAAGAGAATTTTCTTTACTTCATCAATAATTGATTCGTCTGAACCTAAGTCCGAATTTAGTAAAACATATGCTGTAGGCACATTTCAGATTTTCATAAAACAGTATTTAACCTTTCATAAATCTCAAAATTGATTAAACACAAGAACAATTAATTGATATGAAACCAATAGATCTTACACTCACAATATCCCAATCCATCCCAAACTTTCCAGGTTCACCAAAACCAAAATTCATTATTTGGTCAACAATTAGAGAGGATAGCTACAACCTAGAATTACTATTTCTAAGCTCTCATACAGGGACACATTTGGATGCTCCTTTTCATTTTGTAAAAAATGGTACAAAAATTCATCAAATTTCTCTAGAGAGATTATTTGGTACTGCCACACTTGTTAAAATTTACAAGGAAAAAAATCAAGCAATTACAAAAACTGATCTTGTTTCATTTGAAAAGAAAAATGGAAAAATTACAAAAAATTCATCAATTATTTTTCTTACAAACTGGCAAAAAAATCTTAACAAAGATTTCTATTTTTATGACAATCCTGGCTTATCCAAATCTGGAGCAAGATATTTAGCCTCAAAGAGAATAAATTTAGTTGGAATTGATTCCCCCAGCATAGATTTAGGAAAGGATAAAAAATTTCCTGCACATAGAATTCTAGCAAAAAACAATGTCTTGATTATAGAAAATCTTTCTAATCTAAATAAAATTAAATCAAAATATTTTAATTTTGTAATTTTACCCTTAAAACTGAAAGACGCTACTGGTTCTCCAGTTAGAGCCATTGCAATTTAACTGGCAAAATGAAATCTATTCTTTTTATAATTTTTTGATAATTTTCCAATAATTGGAATCTTGTTTCCACACGATTTACATTTATTTTGATCATCAAGATTCCATTTTTCAATATTAAAGCCAAATCGTTTGATTGCTATATTATTACATTCTGGACAATAGGTATGTTCCAAGAGATGTCCTGGCACATTTCCTATATATGCATACTTTAAGCCAACTTTTTTTGCAATCTCATGATGTTTTTCTAGTGTTTTAATCGGGGTTGAATCAAATTCCATCATTTTATAATCTGGATGAAAACGTAAAAAATGAATGGGCATTTCAGGTCCAAACTCATCATAAATGAACTTACAGAGTTTTTCTGCATACTCTAAACTATCGCCTACTTGGGGAATAATCAAATCTGTTATTTCTACATGAATTTTTGTTTTATCCCGAATTTCAATTAATGTATCAAAAATTGGTTTAGGATCTGGAACACCAATATACTTTCGTGTGAAATTTGGTTCTGCATTTCCTTTGAAATCAATTGTAATGGAATCTAAAAATTCTCCCATCATTTTTACTGATTCAGGAGTATTATACCCATTAGAAACAAAAACGTTGTAAAGGTTCTTTTCATGTGCAATAACTCCACAATCTCTTGCAAATTCAATAAAAATTGATGGCTCATTGTAAGTGTATGCAATTCCATCAGCACAATTATTCAATGCTGTTTGAACAACTTGTTCAGGAGTCATGTCTATTCCCTCTATCTTTCTTCGTTGGCTTATATCATAGTTCTGACAATATTTGCAGAGCCAATTACATCCAGTTGTAGCAATTGAAAATACTTTAGAACCAGGATAATAATGAGTCACAGGCTTTTTCTCAATAGGATCAACATGTCCAGCTATGACTTTACCATAAACAAACAGATCTAATTTTCCATTTTTATTCCCACGAATACCACATAAACCAATTTGACCATCACTCATTTCACAATATCTTGCACATGCAGTACATCGAACCTTATTTCCAGAAAGTTTCTCATACAGAACTGCTTCTTTTTCCATCAATATCTAGTACCTGTTTTATCAATATAAGATGAATCTACTATTCGCAATCCTAAAAATATAGAAATACCAAGATAATGCATGAGCAAACCAGGTAATCTTTGGAGAAAAGTACATGGAAAAATTACCAAAAAACCCACAAACTTCTCATGGTTAATTGAAGAAAAACTTGCAGGTTCTGGAATGCCTACCACTTTTGATGAACTAGAATGGATTATGAGTCAAGGTGTAAAATCAATTGTAACAATGACAGAAAATGCGTTACCTGAAAACTGGATTAAAGAGATTGATTACTTACATATACCTACACCGGATTTTACTGCACCAGATATGGATAGAATTGATACTGCTGTAAATTTTATACATGAAAATATTTCTGAAAATCAAGCTGTAATGGTTCATTGTGCTGCTGGAATGGGAAGAGCAGGAACCATCTTGGCATGTTATTTAGTAAAATATGAAAAATTTTCTGCACAAGATGCAATTAACAAAGTAAGGAAAGAAAGACCAGGTTCTATTCAATCTGAAGTACAAGAATTAGCTATTAGCTTTTATGAAAAACATTTAGAATATTAAAAGCTCATACAAATTCTGAAACTAGTTTTCCATTAACAATTTTGATCTTTAATATTTTATTTTCCTGAAATACCAACGTTAATCCATCCTCGGAATCTGGATCTTCAACCTTTACAAGTTCTATCATTTTAATTCGATCAAACTTCTCCATCATTTTCACCTATTCTGGAATAGATACGGTTTCAATCTTTCCATCAACTGCTTTTACAAATAAAAATCTATTATCTTTGAAGATAAATGTAATCCCACCTTCTTTGTCAGGTTCCTCAACCTCTAGAATTGGTTGTCCTAATAGACCATCATATTTTGCCATGTTAATTATTTGAAAAAGTTCCTTATATCCCTAATTGATCGTAATCTCAATCTCTTTAGAATTATTCTTAATACTTCCTGGTTCTGTATAGTCATGCTTTTGCCAAGATGTAAAAACCTCTGCTCCAATCCTATACTTTCCTTTTCCTAATTCTGATGCCTTGAATGTAATTTTTTCACCAAAATCAAATAATTCCTCCCTGACTTCTTCTTCTGAAAGTCTAATAAATGGTTCAAAATTCTTTGCAACTTGAACCCAAATTCTTCTATCTTTCATCGGATTTACTAGTTTTGGATTTCTTGTCCAAAAAATTGAAGCTTTTCTATAAGTATCAATAGTTTTTCCGATTCCTTTTTTCCTAAAACCACCAGAGAAGAGGCTTACACCATATTTGAGCTTGAATGAAACATCATTATTATTATAGGCTTTTGTCCAACTTGTCTCATTGAAGGCATTCCTAATACCCCCTTGAATTGAAAAGTTTACAATAATCTCAATAGTATCATCCACAGAATACTCATCCTTATTTTTGATTAATTCAATCTCAGAAATCTTACTTTCAACCATTACCTAACTGCTCATAATGATTTATATCCACAATAAGTGCTTTTTCCGAATACATGCGCGCTCAAGTAATTAATTCAGAACCAAAAGAGATTAGTCTTTCAATTAAAGAAACTGACATTGGTATCTTGTATATTATTCAACATGAGCTACTCAAGGAATCAAATATCGATTTTGCTGGAGTTATAGTCAAACATCCTCTTACCAATGAATGCTGGATGAAAGTTAATTCAAGTACAAAACCTCTGACGGAAATGAAAAAAGCGGTAGATTCCGCAATAAAAATGTCCAATGAGTTTAAACAATTATTTAATTCAAAAATTCAGGTAAACTAATGAAATTTTGCCCTAATTGTGAGGTCAAATTAAAAAAAAGTGATTCTAAACTTCAATGCCCTAAATGTAATTATATTGAAGGACAAGAAAATAAGCATGCCAAGAAAGTAGTAAAAGGAGAAACTCAATCGAATTTCAATGTTTTAGCGGAAAATGAAGGAGAAGAATCATTACCTACAATCAAAATAGAATGTGAAAAATGTGGTAATGATGAAGCAGTATGGTGGATGTTGCAAACCAGAAGTGCTGATGAACCCACAACTCAATTTTACCGATGTAACAAATGCAGATATACATGGCGTAATTACGCATAACGTTTAACTGGAACATTAAGTTCAACAATGTTAGCTTGACTTTTGAAGCAAAAACAAGTGGTTCTGATGATCTAAAAGCTATCATCTCAGCAATATCCACTCTTGTTGAAGAAGCTACTTTTGTTGCAACAGCAGAGGGAATTACTTTTCGAGGCATGGATCCATCACACGTTGCATTAATTGATATCTCATGGCCAAATTCAGCATTTGAAAAATATGAATGTGATAGTGATATAAAATTTGGAGTTCGAATCGATGAATTTTCTAAACTCATTAAAAGAGCAGAAAAAAAAGACAGTATAGAAATTAGTATTTCTGAACAAAATATGCTACTTGTAACAATTGGAAAAAATAAAAAATATAAAATGCGATTAATTGAGAGTTCTGCAACTGATACTCCGCTACCAAAAATTCCATATGATTCTAAAATTACATTATCGTCCTCAAAATTTGATAAAATCTTAGGTGATGTTCAGGTTGTTTCTGATTATTTAACAATGCATACCTCTAATTCAAAAGCAGATTTCTCTGGAAAAGGTGATTCTGGTGAAGTGATAATTGAACTAGAAAAGAATACTGATGAAATTGAAGAAATTTCTTCAAAAGAAGATAGTACAGGCACATATAGTCTTGAATATCTTAATCCTGTAGTGAAAGCAGTAGGAACAACTGCTGGTCAAATTACATGTGAATTTTCTAGTGCAAAACCACTACGAATTGAATTTAAAGTAGCAAACATAGGCAGAATTCACTTTTATTTGGCTCCACGCGTAGAAAGTTAAAGCATTTAAAGATTGGTTAATTCAGATATTTTGAATTGAGACTTGTTTTAAAATATGGTGGTACATCAATCTCAACTGCAAAAGATATTCAATCTATTGCCAAATATGTAAATTCCTTATTAAAACAGAACAAAGTGACAGTTGTTTGTTCTGCAATTAATGGAACAACCGATGACCTAATGGAAATTTCCAAGTCAATAAAAAAAGAAAACAAACAAAAAGCTCAACAACTAGCATCAAAAATAATCAATAGATCTAAACAAATTGCAAAACAAACTATCAAAAAATCAGAATTAAGAAAGAAATTATTACAAAAATTAGATGAAGACTTTAAGGAACTCGTTGCACTAATTAATGGAATGATATTACTTGGTGAAGTTACCCCTCGATCAATGGATTATTTGAATTCTTTTGGAGAACGTATTTCAATAAAATTAATTTCTTTTGCAATACATGATACAGGTAAAAAATCAATCTCATTAACTGGTAAAGATGTTGGAATAGTCACTGATTCCAATTTTGGTGAGTCCAAACCATTAATGGATACAACCAAATTAAGAGTATCCAAAACTATAGAATTATTATTTTCAAAGAACATAGTTCCAATAATAGGTGGATTTACTGGTGCAGACCAACATGGTCACATTACCACATTTGGACGAGGTGGTTCTGATTATACTGCAACCATTATTGGTTCTTGCATAAAAGCAGATGAAATTTGGTTAATGAGCGATGTTAATGGATTAATGACTGCTGATCCCAAAATTGTTAAAAATGCAAAACTACTCAAAGAAGTTTCATACATAGAAGCAATTGAAATGGCTTTGTTTGGAGCCAAACAGATTCATCCACGAACATTTGAACCACTTCTTACTAAAAAAATTCCAATAAGAATACGAAGTTCATTTAATGTAAAAAATGAAGGAACACTAGTTACAGCATCTCCCTCACCATCTGTAAAAAATACCGTAAAATGTGTAAGTAATATTCTTCATAATGGATTGATCGATATACGAGGTGGAAGTATGTTAGGTACGCCTGGTACTGCTGCTAAAATTTTTGCTACACTTGCAAAAGCCGAAATAAACGTCATGATGATATCACAAAATCCCTCAGAATCTAGTATTACAATAGTTGTTAAAAATGCTGATCTAGATAAAGCAGTAAATGCATTGGAGATAGCATTACTAGGAAAAATTATCAAAAAACTTGAGGTAACCACAGATGTTGCCATTATTGCTCTTATTGGCTCAGGAATGCGTGGTACTGTTGGCGTAGCATCTAAAGTATTCGATGCTATTGAAAAAAATAAAATCAATGTAGCAATGATAACTCAAGGCTCATCAGAACTCAATCTAGCATTTGTTATCAAAAATTCAGATTCCCAAGATGCAGTAAAGGCAATCCATGATGCATTTAAACTAGACAAAATTAATTAAAATAAAATCATTTAAGGGAATATTAACAACTATTTACGTTGAATACTGTTTTAGTATTTTTGATAATTGGGATTTTTGTAGCTGGATTTTTAATATTATCTATCACATCTGATCAATTTGCAAATGCAGGTTCAAGAAAAAAAATCCATTTTACTCAAACTATAACATCTACTCAAGATCCTGCTATAGGACATGAAAAACATCAGTTAGCGATGATTCTGTCACCTAATCAAGGAACTATCTATGATGGTTCAATCACATTTTCTTCAAGTGAACCAGTGCAAATTATTGTTTTACATGAAATTAATGAAAATGATGCAAAAGGACAACCTATTTGGAGTATTGATGGAAAAACAATCTATGGGTTATCTCTGGTAGACCTTGATAAAAAATCAGATTCTTTTGAGTTTACTGGGGCTGCACTTGCTTTCCATTCCCCACATTCAAAAGAATTTACAGTAACTGTAAGTCTTGATGGTTGGATTCGAGGGCAATCCACTGAAGTAATTATGAAAAAAATTGAATTTGAAAATAAAGAACCATCAATACCACTCTCAAGAGCAAACATTCCTGTTACTATTCCCATGCATAAAGGATTTTACAATGATCAATTAATTTTCTATATTATTACTGATTCAAGCGACAGAGAATTCGCAAAAATTATTTCAGAAAAACAAGAATGGCAAGTCCAGACAGCTTATCCGCTAACAAACATTCCTGAAAAAACCTTGCAAAAAATTTTTGTTTTTACTAATGGTATTCAAGGAGATGGATTTTACGGATATCAGGAAGAGGTTTTTTCAAGTACACCATCTCAAGAATCAGAATATAGCGCACTAAATTCCATTATAGAAGTAACTTGGAAAAAAGGACAAAACATATCTCTTTTTGAATCAGTAGATGATGTAATTGATGCACATGAGAGTCAAAGAGTTGAATTTAATGAAACTGGAATTGTTCTTAATACTCCTCAGATAATCTGGCCTGACGGCCAGATGAAAATAAGAACTGATAAAGGAATTACTGATGAATTGTTATTTGCTGGTGGTCAAATTACTGAAATAAATAAGGAAGAAATGACTGTTACATTTGTTGCTCATCGTGGATGGGGTCAAGACGGTAGAACAATCTATTACATTATTACAGATGCAACCCCTTCGGTACCAGCCGAAATAATGGGAGTAATACATTCGCCTAGATCCTTAAAACTAGCATCCAATTCTACTGCACTTGATTTTTTCCAATTTCAAAATGGAATTAAAGGTTCTGGATCACTTGGATTTCAACCAGGAATAGCAACAGCTGTACTTGATGATGAAAATTATAGCCCAATATGGCGAATTCATAATGTTGAATGGAATGAACCAGATTCTGCAAAAATTTTGGAATCTTATTCTGATATTGATTTTTTCAAAAAAGAAAATAAGATTACGACTGGTGTAGCACGTTCTATGAATAGTGAATACATAGTTAATAGTCCATTCATCGATCCATTTCAGTGAATTGCTAAAGGGATAAATTGGTTTAAATCAGTTTTATTTTAAAATGAACGGTAAACTCTACATAGTTGGTGTTGGTCCTGGACATCATGATCATATGACTTTTCGTGCAAAACAAGTAATTAATGAAAGTGATACAATTGTGGGTTATGAAACATATGTAAACCTTGTTCAAGATATGATTGAAGGGAAAACTGTTTATCGCTATGCAATGACACAAGAAGTCGAGCGTGCTCATCAATGCATTGATTTAGCAAAATCAGGAAAGATTGTATCACTAGTTTCTAGTGGTGATCCTGGAATTTATGGAATGGCTGGATTAATTTATGAAACGCTTGCAGAAACTGGATGGAATCCTATTGATGGACTTAAAGTTGAAATTATTCCTGGCGTCTCTGCTTTGAATTCTTGTGCATCAATTATCGGTTCACCACTAATGACAGATTTTGCAGTAGTTAGTATGAGTGACCTGTTAGTACCCTGGGAAATCATTGAAAAAAGAGTTGAGGCTGCAGCACAAGGAGATTTTGTCATTGTAATATACAATCCAGCAAGTAAGAAAAGAATTCATCAGCTACAGAATACAAGAAAAATACTATTAAAATATAGAAAACCAACAACACCAGTTGCAATCATCAAAGGTGCATTCAGAGACTCCCAAACAATAGTAATGACAAATTTGGAGGATCTTCCAAATCATTCTGATCAATTAGGAATGATTAGTACTGTAATTATTGGAAACTCCTCAACTTTTACCTACAAAGATCTAATGATTAATCCTAGAGGATACAAATCTAAATATAATTTGGAACAAGCCAATCCTAATCTTAAAGTCTAACAGCTCTTTTTAATTGCTTTAAACAATTCTTCACTTAGATTTAGTTTTTCTCTAATTGGAGAAATAATTTTTACAATATAATTTCCTACAGTCTGTTTCAGATCTGTTGGGTGTAATTTCTTTAGGGCAAAATCTGATTCAAGCTGATTATAATCTGAATATTCAATGCTTCCTCCAAATTTCTCTGGTCTTTCAACTTTCATTTCATCAAACTCATGAAAAATTACATGTTTTGAGATTTCCAATAATGGATTATTCTGAATATTTGCCTCTTCACACCATGCTTTTTTGATCTTTGTTCTAATTTCGTCATCTGAATTATGAATAAAAATCCCAGAATTTGGATCTGATTTACTCATTTTTCCTAATACCTGAGAATCATCAGTTCCAACTGGTTTTGATAAACCTGGTAAAAGTCTATGATGAATTGCTACTGGAACTTTCCATTTCATTTTTGGAAATATTTCCCTTACTAACATATGGATTTTTCTTTGATCCATTCCTGCATGAGCAATATCGACATCTAATGAGTGAATATCTACTGCTTGCATAGGTGGATATAATAATTTTGCAAGATCAATCTTTTCTTCATTTTCTGAGCGGCCCATGATTGTTAATGTTCTCATAGTTCTAGCAAGTGACATATGCTTAGTGAATTTAATTAGTTCAGACCAATATTCAATTTTTTCTTGATAAAGATCTGAACCTAAAATAATTTGCGCCTGTGGACATACTATTTTAAAAGCGTCTTGATAATATTTTGCAACTTTTGCAATTATTTCCCAATCACCACCTAGTTTATCATTGATTAATGTATGCCAATCCGCCAGAAAAATAGTACATTTTACTCCAGCCTTTACAAAATCATTAATTTTGAAACCTGTACTGATCAAACTACCTAAATGTAAGAAACCAGAGATTTCCAAACCAATGTAATGCTTTGGAGATGAATTTATCTTGAATAAATTAATTAATTCATCACGTGTAATTACTTCTTCAGTAGGAGGACGTTCAATCAAATCGACTTTTTCTGCTATATCCAAATTAAAACAATTCTGAGAAGTATGCCTATAAAGTTATTTAAAAAATTGTAAATTAAGAGAAAATTAAGATTTGAATACTAGTTAATTGATCATTAATCATGACACTTGAGGAAGGTATAGAATTAATTAAAAATTATAAAAAAGGACTTCAAAAATTTCTTGAAACTTTACCAGAACAAGCAGTACAATTAGGTCCAGAAATGATAAACACTTTAACAATGAATTCAAAAAATGAGATGGCAAATTTAGAAGCCATAGAAAAAGCTTTGAAAAGACTACCAAAATATGAATCAGGATTAAATTAAATTTTGAAATTATTTACAATTTTTCTTATGTCTTCTTAATTCATCACTAGTATGAAATTCATTTCCACAAATCCTGCATTTTTCGTTTTTCTTGTTATGAGCTTTTTCTTCATGTTTTTTTAGTCGTTCTAAATCAGGTAACAAAGTTCCACACTTTTTACATTTTGTACTATTTGAGCTAAAACCAAATAATCCCATATTCTAAATTTATCATTCTAATAGAAAAATCTACTTGGATCTCTTATTCCACTCCGGCACCTGTTTTTTGCCCTGAATATCTTCATGGTCAAAAATGTAGTTAATTATAATAGTCTCAAAGTATTTTAGGAAAGAATTTGGAAATTTGTTTCCTGAATTACACAAAATGACAATAATCCAGAAATGAAATAAACCGTTCCCTAAAACAAAAAATATCTAAATCTACGTGGATAAAAAATCTCTAAATTTATTCCTGATAAAAATAGAGATATCACCATACATTTCCAAAAAGGTAACTTGCTTTTACTACACAAAATTTCTATTAATTATGTAAAAAAATAATATAAAAAAACATGAAAAATTTTTCTGCAAAAAATGTGTTATATTTTATTACTCCAAATTTTTTCGCGGTTTAACACTAAGATAAAATGCATGAGCACTAATGATGAATGCTGCAAGAAATACTTTGGTTGCAAAAACTAAATTCCAAGGTCTTTCAGGATCAGGATACGCAACATATAATCTATCTATATCTGGAACTCGACCATCAATTATTCCAGCTGTAATCTGTGCATTTAGTACTGTAAAATTGTACAATACTTCATAAAATGTGATTATTGTAAATCCTAACAACATTAATTGTAACAACGCCATTCGCCATCCAATAATTTTATTTCCTGCAGTTCGTCTCCACCCAATTCTAGAAACACAATACCAACCGATTATTGTTGAAAAAAATATCCACGTTGAAACTCTAGAAAAATTTTCAAAAGGGATTACCGTATTATGAATTGCTTCACCCATTACATAGGTTCCACTTTCTATCCATTCTAGTGAAGTAATATACACTCCAAATACTAATGATGATGCCATAATGAATCCACAGACATAAAAAATATAGAGATAAACTTTGTAAGCTGTGTCACTTTTTTCAAGATGCCGTGATTTCATTACATTCGTTGCCAAATTTTGAAATATAAAAATTCATGTCTACTTGAGATTTATATCTGATTATAACAAAAAATAATGTTGAAAATAACAATTAATGAACCTAATTTAGGAAAAGAGGAGATCTTAGCTGTTACCTCAGTTCTAAAAAAAGGCTTACTTACGTCATCTGCTAATCAAGGAGGTAATAATGTACAAAAATTTGAAAAATTAGTATCATCATATGTTAAATCAAAATATGCAATTGCTGTAAACTCTGGAACAGCTGCTTTGCAAGCTGCACTTTATGCATTAGATATCAAAAAAAACGATGAAGTACTAATACCGTCATTTACTTTTGTTGCCACTGCTAATGCAGTTATATCTACTGGTGCAAAACCCGTTTTTGTTGATATTCTAAAAGAGAATTATACAATAGATCCTACTGATCTAGAGAAAAAAATTACCAAGAAAACTAAAGCAATAATTCCAGTTCATATTTATGGAAATATTGCATTTTTAGATAGAATTTCAGAAATTGCGAAAAAATACAATTTAATGGTTATAGAGGATTCTGCTCAAGCACTTGGTTCTACATTTAAAGGAAAGCACTCTGGAACATTTTTTGAGTTAGGATGTTACAGCATGTATCCTACTAAAGTAATTACATCAGGAGAAGGAGGATTTATTGTAACAAATAACAAAAAACTTAGAGATAAACTTCTAATGATTAGAAATCATGGAATGATTCATGGATATGATACTAAAATATTTGGATTAAATTTTAGACTATCAGAAATTAGTGCAGCTATAGCATCTATTCAAATTGAAAAACTACCAAAGTTTTTAGATAAAAGGGAAAAAAATGCTATTTTACTTTCACAACTAATCTCAGATTTAAAAATTAATGTCCCTATTCAAAGAAAATATGAAAAAGTTAACTGGTATTTGTATACAATTAGAACCAAGAAAAGAGATTATGTTTTAAAAAAACTAAACAAAAAAGGGATTGGAGCAACTTCATATTATCCTATTCCAATCCATAAAACTCCCTTTTACAACCAAAAAACTAGTTTGCCTATTACAGAGTGGGCAGCATCAAAAGTATTGTCTCTTCCAATTCATCCAAAAATAACCTCTAAAAGTATCGAATTTATAGCAAAATCTTTGCGTGAAATATTAAATGAATAGTTTTGGGAACATTATTGGTAACTTGTGTAAAGTATTTTTACCAATACCTGAAGAATTATACCTAGGAACAAATAATTCTGCTGTTGCCATATGTACACTATCAAGTATTGATCTTCTCAAAAATTTTGCAATTTCTGATATCTTGAGTCAGATTTCTATTGTTGGTAGACTTCTTTCAGAAAACAAAGGGATTAATTCTATTCTTAAACATGTAAACCAAAATAAAAATATCAAAATCATAATTGTTTGTGGTAAGGATGCATCCGGACATAAAGCAGGTCATTCATTATTTCAATTACATCTTAACGGAATAGATGATAATGGACGAATAATTGGTTCAACTAGCCCAGATCCATTTCTTAGTGTAAATAAAAATGAAGTAAATTATTTTCAAAGAGAAATTACTCTGATTAACATGATTAACGAAATAAATCCTGAGATAATCAAGCAAAAAGTAATTTCAATTAATAACCAGTTCTCTGTCTCTCGCGATTGATTTCATTTTTTTTCCTATATTCAATAATAATATCATCTGGAGTTAAATCCAATTCTAGAGATGCCTGAATAACAAAATGCCAAATATCAATTAATTCTTCTTTTGCATCAGTTTCATTAAATGGAATTGGGGTTTTCCACCATTTCCAATTTGTAGTTCTTTGTAGCTCTACTGCTTCATGAATAATAGCTGTACATAATGCAGAAATACGACTTTCAGAATCCTTTGGGTACCTATCTAACTCCATCATTTCTGATAATCCTTTTTGTAATTTGAAAATAGTTTCTAGGCGATCTTCTTTTTCAAAATTATCTTGTGACAATATTTGATTATTTGCGTGAATAATTGAACTTAAGTTTTTTTAAAAGCGAATCATTTTCTCATATAATTCTACCCTTTTTATTATATCCGATTTTTTCAGATTTAATAATCCATCTAAACCATATTTTTCAACTGCGAATGAACCTAAAACATTTCCATATACTACTGCTTTTTTTATTTCAGAAAGACTAGTAGACTTTTTGCTTGCAAGATATCCAATCATAGCACCTGCAAATGAATCTCCAGCTCCAGTGGGATCTACAACATCTTCTAACGAAAACCCTGCAGATGGAAATATTACATCGTCAAAAAACATCAATGAGCCATGCTCTCCTTTCTTAATTATCACATACTTTGCTCCCCATTCCATCATTTTTTTTGCACATTTTATCAAATTGAATTCCTTTGTGAGAAGTTTTGCCTCTTCATCATTAATGACAATTGCATCTACTGCTTTAATCATCTTGATGACAGATTCTCGTTTTGTAGATATCCAAAATTCTATAGTGTCACACATAGAAAACTTTAATTTGTCAAACTCGCTTATTAAAGTAAAATTTTGATCAGGATCATTGTTTGCAAGATAAACAAATTGTGACTTTTTATATTCTATTGGAACTGTAGGTTTGAAATCAGCCAAGACATTAAGCTCTGTTTTCAGAGTTTCTCTAACACTTAACGTCTTATCATAACTGCCATCATACCGGAAAGTCTTTCCTTGCTTTACAGTCAATCCCTGTAAATCAAGGCGTTTAGCTAAGATTCTTTGATGTTTCTTTGGGAAATCACTTCCTACAACAGCAATCAATCCTGTTTTTACAAAATTACTAGCTGAAATAGCAGCAAATGTTGCTGCACCTCCTAATACATTTTTTAAAGTTTTTTTTGGAGTTCTAATAGTGTCTAATGCGGTAGAGCCAAAAACAGTTAGCATTCTCTAAAAAACTAACTTTGATGTATAAATTTTCTTGCCTGCTCTTGTGTTGGATAATAAACAAAAGGTACATCAATTGATGCAAAGAAAAAATCATAATTTATGACTCCTGAAATTTTTACAACAGGAAATTCTGAATCTGAATTAGAATTTATTATAAAGATTCCTTTTACATAACTACTACCTAAAGAAGGTAAAATAAAAGAATCCAATTTTCCCTTTCCTATTATATTATCATCTATAATCACAAAAAATTCTGTCGGACCTGCCGTTAAAAATAAAAATGAAGGATTTTGAAACTTTATTTCTAGATTATATTTTTCCTCTTTTTCATTTTCTTCAATAAGAACACTTTGAGTTATTTCTGCAGATATCTGAGATACTAATACATATTGCAAGTACACAAAAATACCGATAGCAATTATAAGTAAAAAAACGGCTGTTTTCTTGGTCAAACTCATCACAAAAATACCAAAATTTCTTTTTAATACAAATGAAAAAAAAACCAAATAATATGTGTAAAAGTTTTAATCTAATCTTAAAGCTACTTAGAGCTAACAAAATAAATCAAAATCTCATGTTCTATTTATAGATGGCTAGGATAAAGCTGAAACTTGGAGAAAATGAAATTGAAGTTGATTCTAGAGATTTCTATGTGGATAATAATACCCTGACTGAAATTATTGAAAACATCACAAAATTATTACAAGAAAATCAAACTAAAATAGATTATGAAAATAGTAATCAAGAAACGGAATACTCCGATCAAACTTCCCAACAAAATCAATATGGTTTAGAATATCTAGACAATGCAGAAGCTTTTGAACCAGAATTTAACGAGCCAAAATCAGTTGGTTTTCATGAAATTAAATCAAAATTGCACATTTTAGAAACAAGTGGGTTCTTTAATTCTCCAAGAACAGTTACTGAAACTGTACAGCAATTAAGAGAGTATGGATGGGCAGCAAGTTCACTTGATGTCTCAAAATCTCTTGCTAAAATGGCATCAAAGAGAGAAATCAACAAAAATTCTGAAGAAAATAGAACATATTATTTTGTGCAAGCATAATTACTAACTGATCTTTTATTTACATTTTTTACAATTATCAAAAGTTTCTCCATCTAAATGATCAAAGTGTGTATTGCATTGTTTACAGGTATGATGCATGTCAAAATATCCATCATCTTCAACTTGGCCTACTCTGTTCGAATCTAATTCGGTACTTCCACATTTTATACAGTGACAGCCACATTCGATTATCATAGTTTCTAGACAATGTATGTATAGTTTGATCATCTATACAAATCATTGGAAAAAAAGCGTGAAATTCCTCTTGAAATAGATGACCATTTTAAGCTTTATGGTAAGGAACCATGGGAGGTAGATTATGGCGAGAAATGTATAATTTGTAATGCACGAATTGATGAATATGGATTTTGTTCCTGTGGTTCTAGTGGAGATTAATTTTTTTAATAATTGGTATTATTACTATAATCAAAAAGCTAATTGCTAAAGGAGTAATGATTGGAAATTCTGGAACTACAGAGGTTCCAATAATAGAAATTTCACCAGAGCTTTTGGGTTTAATATTTAGCCATACATGTGTTCCATTATTGTTATATTCATGGAAGTAAATTTTTTCATCATCTAAAAATATTGTATATGGTTCCCATAACAATTCTAATGGAATTATTATGGTGACAAATCCATTTTCTTTAGAAATATCAAAACCAATACTCTTTGTTGGTTGATCAAAAATAAATTCATTAATGTTGGAATGGCTTCTAATCTCTACTACAAATTCCTTATCTTCCCATTTCACATTTTCTAAAATTTTTGGTTCGTTAATAGAATATTCTAAAGATATCTCACATCCATGACACGTAATTCCTCGTTTCTCATCTAAATAAACAGGTCTTTCATTAGCAAAAATCAAATCAACCTCATGAGGAAAAATAAACGAAGTTTTTTCAAGATATTTGAAATTCCACCTCCATACATTATCCTTTTGAGAAAGTACATCTTGTAGATCATACGTTATGATGGAATCTTCATCATATGGGAGAATCAAAACTCCATTACTATCCCCAATTGTTGAATATTGTATTTCCTCCCCATGTTTATTTATTACTGAAAGATTTGAAACTGTTCCATGAATCAGCTCAACTTGTTTTGGTATGTTAGATGAACCAATAACGTGTTTTACATGAACACCTCCATCTGAATTTATCATAACTTCAATGGCTTTTTGTACAACCTTTTCACCAATTTGAATTTGAGCAAAAGCAGGAACAATCGTTATTACCAAGAAAATTACTATCAACGGAAAAATCTTAAGCATTTATTCCACTGTAACATGAAGCATTTTTGCCTCTTCTAGAGGGCAATCGTTTTGATCACGCTGTAAATTTACAATCTTGTCTGCAACATCCATTCCTTCAATTACCTCCCCAAATACAGTATACTGTCTATCTAGAAATGTACTATCAGTGGTTACAATAAAAAATTGAGAACCTGCACTATCTGGATCTTGGGCTCTTGCCATAGAAACAATCCCACGTAGATGTGACCTGGAATTAAATTCTGCCTTTAAACTATAACCAGGCCCACCTGTTCCCCATGAACTCTTATTTCCACTCTTTGTATTTGGATCTCCTCCCTGAATCATGAATCCAGGAATAACTCTGTGGAATAAAGTACCATCATAGAATCCATCTTTAGCTAATTTTTCAAAATTTCTTACAGTTTCTGGCGCTAGTTCAGGAAGTAATTTAAATAGAACATTTCCAAAATTAGTTTCTATTCTTACTGTACTCAATACAATTAATGTTTTGTCTTATCATAAGAGTCTTTTTGTAATATGTGAAATTTCATATGATTTTTTTTATCAAAATTAAAAAATCCATAATTGTTAGTACGTTTTTCGTTAATGATTTTAATCTATTTTTTAAATATCATTTCATAGCTACCAAGATGCATTTTGTAAATCAGTCAATGCAATTTAAAATCAAAAATTTTCTATTTTGAAAGTTATAGTGTTATATAGAACAACTAAAGTTTAGTATTCGTTGAATCGTACAAACCAAAGCACGATTATTAAAGAAGCAATTAATTCTTATCTAGACAGGGGAGTTACTGACAAACAAGACATCTACACCAAGGTTGTTAATGAACTAGGTGTTCCAAGGCCAACAGTTAGAAGAGTTGCAAGAGATCTTAGGACTGAACTGTTACAAAAAATTCAGATCTTACAGTCTGACATGCCTAAAACATCTACTCCTGAAGAAGACGAGTAAACTGACTCCTTTTTCTTTTTAATCTCATTTTTTGTTTTTAGCATTACTATTATAAACAATGAATTTTTCCAATAAATTATGGGATATCTTGGAAACCATCTAGCAACAGTCGTAACTGGAGTCTTTGCAGCAGTTCTGACTGGACTTTGGCCTTATTTCGTAGACTTTGCACCTATACTTGAGTTCGTATTCATCATGGCCGTACCAATTACTTGGTTTCTGACTTTTACATGTTGGATTTCACAGAGAAGTGCCGATTACATGAAAAAATACGAGGTTAGTCATTCTCACAGTGAAAAAAAAAGCTTGAGTAATACTCAGACCACACAAGTTTATGCTTCAACTGTAAACCAAGTAAATTATGCTGAAATTAAAGAAGCACAAAATCAACTATCTGACCAATTAAATCAATTAAAAGAATCTGTAAAGATTAAAGATGAGGAAATTGAAAGATTGAATCAAGAAATTTCAAATCTTCAAACCCTAGTACAGATTGAGTCATTAAAAACAGAACTTGCTAATCTAAAGATGTTGGCTTCTGGTAAGAAAAAGTAGTAGAATTAGTTCTTACAATGGCAACAAGAAATGTCATGATTATTTTTGCATCCTGGACAACTGACTGCACCTCCATAATGACATTTACATGAACATAATTCTGTTAGATCTTTTTTCTCACTCATCATAATTTTTACATTTTATTAATATTTGACTTTTACAGTTAGATCTACTAATTGAAAAAAATCAATTTAATGAAAATTATAACAATTCTATTAAAAAGATCTTAGAATTGAAATACTAACTTCCCTAATCAATATAATCTATTTACAAAAACAATCAACTTTCATATAGAAACTCTAATTCTCTATTTAAATTTCAAGAAAAATAAAATCTAAAAAACGGGCTCGGAGGGCTTCGATCCCTCGACCTGTAACTTAGGAGGCTACCGCGCTATCCATGCTTCGCGTCATAAATGACTCTGCGCCACAAGCCCAGAAAAAAAAATACTTTTAATTATTTAAGCGTAATTAAGATTAGTTTTGATCATCTCTTGAATTTCTTTCCAGTCTGAATTTTCTTTTTCTTTCCATTTTTCAAAGAATACAACATCTTTAAGATCAAGTCTATGAAGCCATCCGGCCTTTTCAAGGTCCGGTTTTTCTGCAAATTCATCAACATAACCTAAACATAGATATGCAATAGGAACAACATATTCAGGTAATTCTAAAACATCTTTTAGTGTATCATTTGAAAGAATACTGACCCATCCAACACCGATACCTTCAGTTCTTGCTGCAAGCCATAAATTTTGAATTGCACAACAAACACTATACAATCCTGCTTCGGGAATACTAGATCTGCCTATTACAAACGGACCAAATTTTGACGGATCATATGTTACACAAAGATTAACTGGAGATTCCAAAATACCTTCAAGCTTAAATGAAAGATATTTCGATCTTTTTGGTTCCTCAATTAGTTGTGAAGAGCGAACCTTTTCAATCTCAAAAGACTCTTTAATCTTCTTTTTCGTTAAATTATTCTTAATTAATATAAAATTCCAAGGTTGAGAAAATCCTACTGAAGGCGCATGATGAGCAGCATTTAAAATTTTTGATAAAATTTCATTTTTGATAGATTTTGAAGTAAAATGAGATCTGACATCTCTTCTAGAATAGATGGCCTTGTAAAAGCCTCTTTTTTCTTCCTCAGTAAATTCTGACAATTCCTTTAACCTCTTTTACCATCATTTCATGCTTTTGTTAAACGTTAATAATGTCAGTAACTAGTTTTGTACTTCAATGGGCCGGTAGTCTAGCTGGTTAGGATACCGCCTCGACACGGCGGTGATCGTGAGTTCGAATCTCACTCGACCCACTTTTTAATTTAAACTACTCTTGAATTCTTTTTCAATAACACTCCAAGTAGTTTCAGTTGTTATACTGCCTTCAGCAGTAAAATTAGTGATTTCATCATTTAAAACTGAGTTATATATTTCAGAATCTACATTAGACTCTGATAGAACAAATCTATTTTTCAATGGAACTTCTGCACCTGGATAAAATACTGCTCTGCCTGGCATTGAAATATCTTCAGTAGAATATTGACCTGAACCTAACAATTGTCCATCAGCAAACAATTGATAGCTAATAATTGGTACAGTAAATGTTTTTTCACTTGGATTCTTTACAAGAAATGAAACTTCCAATTTTGCAGTATTTTCAATTTTATTCACATCCCTTACTATAACTTCACTTAAACTAATTTCAACCTGTTCTAATTGTGGATTATCTAAACTTGCATAGTATACAATTACTCCCATCATACCTAGTAAACCTACAATTGCAGCGTAGACAATCATCTTACTTTGAAGTCCCAATTTACTGGTATCACATTCTGTACAACTAAAAAAGGTTGTCAAGATACAAATACATAATATTTGATTTCAAACATTAGATATTGTGACCCCAATAGAACAGGCAATACTTACATGGGTCCATCTGATTTCAGCAGCAATATGGGTTGGCGGTTCATTATTTATTGGGGTAGTTTTTTCACCACTTCTCAAAACAATGTCAAATTCAATTGAAGAAAGATTAAACATTATGATTAAGGTTGGAAAAAGATTCAACAAAATTGCAGTACCATCATTGATAATTCTGATGGGAACTGGTTTGTATAATTCTCATGCACTTTTGAGTAAACCTGATTTGTTGGTTGCAACAAGCTATGGAATTTTTCTTATAATTAAGATAATTTTAGTTATAGCATTAATTATTGCTTATACAATACATGTTAGAATAATTCGAAAGGATGTTGAAGAAAAAATAATGTCGAGACAAATGCCCGAAAAGCAAATTCAAAAATTAAGAAAGAAAATTATTATTCTAGGTGAAGTAACAGTAATATTGTCTGTTTCAATTCTATTTTTCGCATCTCTATTGAATGCAGGAGTTTGAGGCCCTCTCTATTCTAATCTCATAACCATTTTGTAATTTTCCAATACCATATCTGCATCCCGTAATCTTTGATGTCAAATACAGATTTGTCTCTAAATGTTTTGAAATCTTTGGCACTCTAAATGTAGTCAAACTATTTGATAGACTTGCAGGAAGAACAAGCATATCTGCAAGATTTTCATCTACTCCTAGATTATTCTCTGTAATTCTGCTCAAATCTAAATTAAATTCATTATTTTTTTTATCATAAATACTGTCTATACCAATAATTGAATTTTTATCAATGCTTGTAATTAGAATAGAAGAACCTGAATCCAGTGCATCCTCTTTTCTAATAATACTTTCTACAACAAATTTTTTTCCTATTAATTTTAATTCAATTTTTTTTATTTTTTCTTGAATTATTTCTGCAGACAATTTAGAAAATGAACAATATAATTTCAGATTTTTTGTACTTCTTTCAATTAAAGAGATTGACCTAATCTTAGATGGTAAGACTTCTATTTTAACTTCTCCGCCACCTTTAGGATAATAACCTCGTTTGATTAATTTCATTGAAAAATTTATCCCTAGTCTTGTATATGCCTCACTTAAAACATATCGTGTATAATCTATTGTTGGACTCCAAAGAACATCTGTTCCTCCTCTGATAGACAATTCTAATTTCTTTTGACACATCGCTGAAACTGGAATTAAAACTTGAAGAACTAAAGAAATACTACCTGCTGTTCCTATGTCTTCTTTTAGACTAACCTCTTTTACGTCATTTGGAATAAATGTGAAACTTGTTGAACCAATATATGCACCATCCACTTTGACCTTACAAATTTTTTGAAGAATTTTAATCGCAGTTAGATGTTGAGGTTTTAATCCAGGATTTTTTCTATTCTGTCTAATGTTTTCTAAAATAATTGGCTTTTTTGTAATACATGATAATGTTATTGCTGTACGTACAATTTGACCTCCGCCCTCACCAAATGCACCATCAATTTTTAGATAGTTCATATTTTTTCTAATATGCTTGTACTTATGATAGTTTTTTAAAACAAACTTTTTAGCATTAATTATGGATGGATTGTTAATTGGAAGATTTCAGCCTTTTCACCTGGGTCATCTTAAAGCATTACAATTTGCCCTATCCAAAGTTGATAAATTATGGATAGGCTTAGGCAGTTCCAACAAACCTGCACAAAAAAATAATCCTTTCTCAGCTAAGGAAAGAAAAGAAATGATTCTATCTTCAATTGATGATTCAATGAAAGAGAAAATTTCAATTTATTTTATACCAGATATGGATAATCATGTCAAATGGATTGAAAAAATAGATACTATTGTTCCAAAATTTGATATAGTTTTTTCAAATGATGAATTGACAAAACATCTGTATTCAAAAAGATCTGTTAAAGTAATTCCAATTCCTTTTTTAAAAAGGGATAAATTATCTGGAACCAACATTCGTGATCTAATTATTAGCGATCAGAGATGGGATGATCTGGTACCCGAAGGGACTAAAATTTTTTTAGAAAAGTTAAATGCAAAAGATCGACTAAAAATTCTTTAATTATAAATAAGCCTCAAAAAAACTCGATTAGGAGATAATATTTGGAATATTTAGTTATGTTACCAGGACCTACAAACGTTCCTGAACGAGTAACCAGAGCAATGTTTACCCCATCAATTAATCACAGAAGCAATGATTTTGTTGAACTTTATGAAGAATGTGTAAATAACACAAAGAAAATTTTTGAAACAGAAGGTAATACAGTATGTCTTTCAGCTTCAGGAACTGGTGCTGTTGAAGCTAGCGTTGTTAATTTAATCAAAAAAGGTGACAAAGTAATTATTCCAGTTAATGGAGAATTTAGCAGTCGTTTAGCACAACAAGTTGAGTGGGCAGGTGGTCAAACAATTAGAGTTGAAACTGAACCAGGAGTTAATGCAACATTTGATCAAATTAAAGAAGCATTTGATAATAATAAAGACGTAAAAGCATTTTACTGCGTTTGGAATGAAACTTCAACTGGGACCATGCTTAATTATCTTGATAAAATTAAAGATCTTACATCAAGAAATGACTCTTACTATGTTCTAGATGGCGTATCTATTGTTGGAGGCGAAGAACTTCACATGGATAAGTGGGGAATTGACATTGCAATGACTGGCGCTCAAAAGGCATTTGCATGCCCACCTGGAATCTCACCAATTTGTGTTAATCAAAGAACTAGAAAGTATATGGAAGACAATCCTCCAAATACAATGTACTTCAATTTACCAAGATACTTCAAGTATTATGATGAATCCAAACATACTCCATTTACACCAGCATTACCTGTTCTTTATGCATATAGAGAAGCAATGAGAATTATTCTAGAAGAAGGAATGGAAAAAAGAATACATCGTCATAGAGTATGTTCAGATGCATTATACTCTGGGCTGTCAGCAATTGGATTAACACCATTTGCACGTGAAGACTCTCGTTCTACAGTGGTCATTGCATTAAATTACTTGGATGGATTAGAAGATAAAATTTTCCGAGATACGCTTGCCAAAAAATTCAGAATTTTAGTTGCAGGTGGATTTGGAAATCTAAAGGGCAAAGTCTTCAGAGTTGGATGCATGGGAGAAGTCAATGTCTATCATGTAATGAGAGCAATCTCTGGAATTGCATCTACCTTAGCTATGATGGGATATGATACAGATGTACAAGCAGGTCTTAAGACTGCAGAAGACAAACTCAAAGCTCTCTAAATCCATGTTAACTTAATATAAGGAAATTCGAGACCGATCACATTGACTTTCGAAAAAGGTTCATTAATCCTTATAGACTATACTGCAAAAGTCAAAGATACTGAAGAGATTTTTGATACCACTATGGAAGAAGAAGCAAAGAAACATTCCATTTATGAGTCAAATGTAAAATATCAACCAAAACTTGTTTCAATTGGCGAAGTTTCTTATCCGGTTCTTAAAGGACTTGATGAAGCTCTAACAAAGACATCTGTAGGAGAAAAACTCACTGTTGAAGTAATTCCTGACAAAGGATTTGGTGAAAGAGATTCCAGCAAGGTAAGAATGATTCCAATTAGAAAACTTGGTGAAGATGCAGAAAAAGTTTCTGTAGGTGATACAATAGAGGTCGATAATAAAAGAGGAATTATTAGATTTATTGGTTCAGGAAGAGTTCAAATAGATTACAATCACAAATATGCAGGAAAAACAATACTTTATGATGTAAACGTAGTAAAATCTCTTGATTCTCCAAATGATAGAATAGATGGAATTCTACAAAATAGATTACCATTGGAAAATTCAAAAATTAATTTTGAATTGAAGGATAATCAAGTCTACATTACCATTCCCGAGGAAATTTTGAGAGCCGACGGACTACAAATAATGAAGCATTTTATTCAATTAGATATATTCAAGTTCGTTCCATCATTGGAGAAAATTAATTTTGTTGAAACACATCTTAACAAACAGGCTCAAAAGAAAACTGAGACCAAAGAACAAAAGACTCCCGAACCAAAAGCAGCTTAAATCACTTTAGTACTTTTTGCTAAATTTAATGCATTTCTTTCTGTCATCTCAACTTCTTTTAGAATAGTATATCTTTCTGGTCTCAAGTCTTGTGCTATCATTAGGGCATTTACTACCTCTCCTTCTTTTAGACCAATTTGTTTTGCAGTTGTTGGTGCACCAACTTCTTTCAATGTCTTTACAATTTTTTTCCAATCCTGTCCCTGTAATTTTGCCATCATTATTGCTCCAATTCCACATTTTTCACCATGTAATCCCTTTCCAGGCGCAATTTTATCTAGGGCGTGAGAAAAAAGATGTTCTGCTCCCGAACATGGCCTACTACTTCCAGCTATACATGAGGCAACACCTGCACTAATTAATGCCTCTACAATCACTCTGACGTCTAATCCTTTTTTGGTAAAGCGTTTTGAATTTTCAAAAACTATCTTGGCACTCATTGTAGCTAAATTTGCTGAATACATACCATAGTACTCTCCAGTTTTTTCATGACCTAATTGCCAATCCTTGACAGCAATCATATTTGCTATCAAATCTCCACAACCACTAGCCAAAAGTCTCTTTGGTGATTTTTTGATTATATCTATATCCACAAAAACTCCCAGTGGTGCAGTTGCAACTATGGAATGTGGTTTATCACTTTTTACTGAAACAAATGGACTGGCCATGCCATCATGTGAAGCTGCTGTTGGCAGACTCACAAATGGAATATCTAGTTTAAATCCAACCATTTTGGCAGTATCCACTGAACGCCCCCCTCCTATCCCTACAATAAGATCGCTATAATCTTTTTTTACATCTTCTTGGATCTGATTTAGCATTTGTAACTTGCTGTCTTTTGATATATGCCAAACAAAGATAATTTTTTCACCTTTTAGCGAATTTTCAATTTGTCGTTTGAGAATTTTTTTAACATGAATTCCAGAAATTAATGAAACCTTTTTGGGCTTGTTTAAAGTATGTAAGAATCTCCCAAACTCCTCGATATTTTTCTCACCAACCACTATTAGCCTTGGTAACTCCATGGTGTGTGATTGCATGTGATCTTGCTTTTTTGTCATTATTTATGATTTCAAAGGATCAAAAAGTTATTTAAAAGGGTGTTATGCCATTTAGAATATCTCTATAGGTGTATTTTTGTCAAATAATGTTGAAGAAAAAATTTTGCATGGGACTACCACAGTAGGTATCAAGGCTAAAGACGGTGTCGTCTTATGTGCTGATATGAGAGCCAGTGCAGGATATTTTATTGCAAATAACAACACAATGAAAATCCAAAAAATTGATGATCATGCAGGTTTAACACTGGCAGGTGGAGTTGCAGACGCCCAAAACATTGTCGATATCCTTCGTTATCATTCAAATCTACACAGAGTAGAAAAACAAGGCCCAATTGCAATTCATTCTCTTGCTCGACTTTGTTCACTCATTTTTCACCAAAATCGTGGTTATCCGTTTATGGCTGATATATTGGTGGGTGGTTATGACTCAAATGGTCCGGCATTGTTTAATATTGACATGTTTGGCTCAGTTGAGGAAAAAAACTATGTTACAACAGGAAGCGGTTCTCCTGTTGCATATGGCACATTAGAAGAAGAATATCGTCCTGACCTTACAATAGAAGAAGCAAAAAAGATTGCTCTTAGAGCAGTAAAAGCTGCTATTGTAAGAAATATTGGTACTGGTGACGGAATAAATATTGCCATTATGGATAAAGACGGATTCCGTCTATTAACCGATGAGCAAAAAAAAGCAATCATCGAACTTTAGTGATTTCATGCAAAGAAAACAGTTTCAAAAAGAAGTACCTTCTAGCCAAAATATAATGGCCACCATACTGCAAAGTATTCCAAAAGAAGCAAATGTCACTAAAATTGAGTATGAAGGTCCACGAATAGCACTTTATACCAGTGCGCCCCGTTACTTGATGGAAAACAATGAAACAATTTCAAATCTTGTTAATATTATCAAAAAAAGAATTGTCATTAGAACAGATGAATCAATTAGAAAATCAGAAGAAGATGCTAGAAAAATTTTAACAAACTCAATTCCAAAGGAAGCTAATTTCCAAGGAGCATTCTTTGATAGTGCTATAGGTGAGGTATCAATTGAAGCAAAAAGACCTTGGTTGCTTCAAAGAGATGCAAAAGAATTCAATCATGTTGATATTACTGAAAATATAGGTTGGAAATTACGCATTAGAAAGGCAACTACAATACCATCACGTACAATTCAGACAATAAACTCTAACCTCAAACTATCTACTGCTGAGAGAAGTAAGCAGTTCAAACAGATTGGTGATGAGATTTTTCGCCCAAGATTAGCACAAAAATCAGAGGTTTCTCTATTGACACTTGGTGGATTTGGTCAAGTAGGAAGATCATGCATGCTGCTATCTACACCTGAAAGCAAAATTCTAGTAGACTGTGGAATTAATCCTGGTGCAAAACACCCAATGGATGCGTTTCCTAGATTAGATTGGATAAACAATACCCTTGATGAATTTGATGCGATAGTAATCGGGCATGCTCATCTTGATCATACTGGATTTTTACCTGCTTTATGTAAATTTGGATATAAAGGACCAATCTATTGTACTGAACCAACATTGCCCATGATGAATCTAATTCAACTAGATGCAATCAAAGTTGCTGCTGCTCAGGGAAGAACACCACTGTACTCTGAAAGAGATGTAAAACAAATCATGAAACAAGCAATAACCCTACCGTATGGAACTGTGACAGACATTTCTCCTGATATTAAACTCGTTCTTGCAAATGCTGGTCATATACTTGGTTCAGCATTATGCCATTTTCACATTGGAAACGGCGATCATAACTTTGTTTACTCTGGTGATATTAAATTTGGAAAAAGCATTCTCTTTGAGGCTGCAAACTGGAATTTCCCAAGAGTTGAAACTTTGCTGGTTGAAAGTACCTATGGCGCAAAAGAAGACATTCAACCATCAAGACAAGAGGTTGAATCTGCTTTCATAAATGCTGTAAATAACACACTTACAGATGGTGGCAAAGTTCTAATTCCAATACCTGCAGTTGGCCGTGCTCAAGAAATAATGATGGTTATAGATCATTACATGAAATCAGGAGAAATGGTAGAAGCACCTGTTTTCACTGAGGGAATGATCTCAGAGGCATCTGCAATTCATGAGGCATATCCTGAATATCTTGCAAGAGAATTAAAACAAAAAATCCTAGAGACAGATGATAATCCATTTGACTCAGAATACTTTACAAATATTGAACATGCCGATGCAAGAGAAGAACCAATGAGGGATAATTCACCATGTATTATTTTGGCAACATCTGGTATGCTAGAAGGAGGACCCGTTTTAGAATATTTCAAAAATATTGCTCCTGATAAAAAAAATAAAGTTCTGTTTGTTTCTTATCAAGTAAATGGAACTCTGGGAAGAAGAGTACTGGATGGATCAAAACAAGTTTCAATGCTAGGTAAAGAAGGCAAGGTTGAAGTTGTTACAATAAACTCTAGTGTTGAAAAACTTGATGGATTCAGTGGACACAGCGATTATAATCAGCTAATGTCATTTGTCCAGAAACTTAGACCAAAACTTCGCAGAGTACTTGTAAATCACGGTGAACGAAAGAAATCTGAGAATCTTGCAATGAATATTAGAAGAATGTATAGAATTCCAGCTCATTATCCACAAATTCAAGAAGCAATAAAATTATTTTAGATCATATTCAGGTTTCCAAATTTTGATATTTGATGGTGCTACAATTATTCTCTCCTCACCTAATCTAGCAATATCTGCACCTTCAGTTTTTGCAATGGAATACAACTCTTCTACTACTTTTCGTAATTGTTCTACATCTTTTTGAGCTAAAGGTGTAACTCTAAGAATGAGAATCATATCTTTTTTGATATCTTCTTTGATTGAATGCACATCACTAACATCACGAATAGTTAACGCCTTCAAATATGTTGGATTTTCCTGTTTTTGCATCCTTGAGGAAATTTTGATCTACTCCCTCAAAAACTCTTCCATAGTTTTAACTAATTTTCTAAAAATTCCACGCCTAAATTCTAAATTTAATATAATATTCTTCCTTAGCACAATCAGCTAAGATTTCTAGTTTAGATTTTTCCCCACTTGAAACTACAAATGCTTGCCCATCCTTAGGAGCATCTGAATATCTTAGAGTTACAGATGCTGCAAATTTGATATATTGAGCTGTATTTTTGCCACGCAATATAGAAACTGGTCCTACATAATCACGTGCTTCAAGTAAAATGTCATCGGATAATGCCATTGACTTTATCATTTCATTTTCATCTTTATTTCTTCCAACAACAAATTTTGTTTCTTCATCTAATCGGAAATGTCTTCCAATTTTTAGTAGATCAATATCATTGATAGTTGGAGTTTGAGTATGTTCAAACAAATCTTTAGCTTTTAACCCAAAAGCTGGATCTGTTAGAAGACATCCACCACCAGCATTAGGAGGATTTTCAATGCCATATTTTTTTGCCATTTCTAATTGATTTTTTCTAGTTCTCCCTTTAATCATTCCCAAATTTTCTCTTCTGATCAATCCTTCTTTTTCAGGATCAGTTTCTGGAAGTAATCCTGCAGATAATGGTCTTACAATTTTTCCAACAAGATCGGATTCTTTTTCTATAGTTCTTAGTGCAGGTGCATGCTGACTCATTGGTCTTTGCCCTAAAACTTCACCTGAAATTATGAATTCTGCCCCAATCTCATCCATGTGCTTCTTTGCAGCTTCAAACATCATTGCTCTGCAATCAATACATGGATTAAATCCTGCACCGGTTCCATACTTTGGGTGCTTTAACATTTCAATGTACTCATCTCCGAGATACACTGTTTTCAAATTTACATTAAGATCATCAGCTCTTTCTCTAATTTCAAAACCACAACCTCTCCCACAATCAAAGTCACAAAATGGGGTCTTTATTGCAACAGCTGAAACATCAAAACCCTGCTCTTGCATCATTCTTACAGCAAGCTGACTATCTAATCCTCCAGACAACAGTGCAACCACTTTCTTCTTTTCTTCAGTCACAATTTCAAAACTAAAATTCGTATATACAAACTTTGCATCATACATAAATTAAGAATAAACAAAATTTTCTCATGAAACAGCGTAGAAATAACCTCCTCAAGTTTGCCAAGAAGATAAATTGCGATACGCTTGTTACTTTTGAGCCTGAAAACCTATTTTACATGACTGGATTTTGGGGAGAGGCAATTGGTTTGCTGGAAAAGAATGGAAAAACCACCATAATTACGCCTGAATTAGAAGTTGGGCGCGCAAGAAAAGAATCTGAAGACTGTGATGTGATTACTGCCGAACGTGGTACTGGGTTGGTATCTTCACTGGTAAATAGAATCAAGGAAAAAAGAGTCTGTACTGATTGTCAGAATTATTCTGTAATGACGTCTCTCAAAAAATCCATTCCTAAAATAAAATCCTCTGCTGATCCCTTTTACAATTCTAGAATTATTAAAGATGAAAAAGAAATAATGATCCTCAAGAAAGCCTCAAAAATTATTGATGAAATGTTTGAAATCTGTTCAAACAAAATCAAAGTCGGACAAAAAGAATCAGAACTTCAAGCAATTCTAATGTCCTATGCCATAAATCACCAGATGTTTGATACCAGGTACAAATCCACTCTAAATCCACTCATAATAGCTGGTGGACCAAATGGTGCCTTACCTCATGCACAAGTTACTGATAGAAAATTCAAAAAAGGAGAACTTGTTGTAGTTGATCTTACCCTTAGATACAAGGGATATGTTTCTGATGCAACAAGGACATTTGCATTAGGAAATATTTCACCATTGGCTAATCAAGCTTATGAAATTGTTAAAGCATCACAGAAACTTGGATTAAAAACAGTCAAACCAAATGTTGATTGTAAGGAAGTAGACTTCGCTTGCAGAAAATATATCGAAGATCAAAATTTTGGAAAATACTTTATTCATTCTACAGGACACGGTATAGGTCTTGAGGTACATGAATTGCCTACAATTTCATACAGAAGTGATACAAAACTAGAAAAAAATATGGCCATTACAGTAGAGCCCGGAATTTACATTGAAAATAAATTTGGAATCAGAATTGAAGACTCTCTGATTGTTAAAGATAAACCAATTGTCATGCACAAATTTACTAAAGATTTGGTAACAGTTTGAGCTTAATCATAAAAATCTACCAAATCAATAACATGTTTTGCCTCAGGATTGTTTCCCTTAATGGTCTTTGTTTCCATATTGACATTCCAATCATAATTTAATTCACCCTTGTAAGATTGAAAATTCAATATGATGTGATAGTTCTCTAATTTCAATTCATCAATTAAAAGACTGACTTTGGTTTTTTTATTATCATAAATTTTTTCATTTGGATACTCTTCACTTATTTTATTGGAGATTGCATCAAGTATACTTAGGCCTTTTTCATTTGGACCCTTATATGACATTAGAGTGTCCAACACTTCTTTTTCTTGATCTGTAAGATTTTCAGGAAAACTACTTTGTAAATCACCTTTAGTCAATTCAGGTATGACAAAGACAATTACTAATGCTATTACACCAAGATAAATTGGAGCACGCTTTTTTATAAATTTCTTAAATTCAGATTCTTTTGGTTTGTCTTCCTTCTTAGATTCTCTAACCATTTCTTATTCTAGTTTTTAGCAGTCAAAATTAAAACTTCCCAAGGAAATTCGATAATTCCATTTCTTTTAGTATGCTGAATAGTATTCTCTCTAACTTTTTCTCTTAATTCCTCTCTTGTTTTTCTTTCAAGGGAATCCAGCTTTTCTTTTAACGGCTTTGCCACGTATCTGAGATAATTTTTCCAGTAATCTTCAAATTTCCCTGGACTATACTTGAACACATAATCTTTAACAAATACACTTGAAAACCCTGCATTTTTTACTTCATTACTAAGTGATGATTTTGTTCCAAATCTGTCCAAATCTGGAGCTCCGGGTGGAATATAATTTGGAATAAATTCCATTATGGCATCAAGTATATTGCTAAAGAATGGAACCTTGTCTTTGTGACCATGAACTGATATACCTATTTTTCCATCTTTTTTGAGGCTGTTTTTCATGTTTTTTAGTGCTTTTTGCGCATTTGGAAAAAAAAACAGTGCATATTGACATGTGATGGCATCAAACTTTGTAGTAAAATTAAATTTTTCAGCATCCATATTTACAAAATTTAAATTTGATTTAAGTTTGTTCCATTTCTTTGCAATTTTAATTGCAGTAACCGATGTATCTACACCAACAACATAGCCGGACATTCCAATCTTTTCTCTAATCTTTTTGGTAACTACTCCTGTACCGCATGCAACATCTAAGACCGTATTTCCTTTCTCTAGCTTCATTAGTTGAACCAGTTTTGAAGTGCTCTGAAACGGCCCATCATTGATACTTGCCCACCTTTTATGATAACGTGGTGCTACCTCATTCCATATGCCAATATTCCTTTGTTTGTATTCTGTCTTGTTAAATCTCATTTTATTATACATCTAGTTTGATTCAGTTATACAACTTTAAAGTCAGATTCTAACGGTCTGCCTGTCTCATGATAGTATCTATGCTGAATTTCTCCCAACTTTTCAACATATTTTTTATTGTATGACTTTTTTAATTTTATCTTAATTTCTTTATATTCTGCAACGAGTCTTCTGATTTCTGATTTTTTCAATTTACCCTTTCAATCGATCTTCCAATTCTTTTCTGATAAATTTTGCAATCTTTTGCTTTTTCACCCACCCTGATGAAACTACACTTTTTGAATTTACAATAAGTACTTCATTGTTATCTGGATTTTTCCTATATCTGGAAGTTCCAATGTCATTTGCCACAACAATATCTGCACCTGATTCAGCCATCTTCTTTTTTGCTTCTTTGATCAATTCTTTTCTTGATAAATTTGCCTCTGCTTTGAATCCCACTAGGAAGACATCTTTTTGGATTTTTTTTATGTGATCGATAATTTTAGGCGCTTTTTTGAGCCTAATTGTCAGCACATTCTGGGAACTTTTGATCTTTTTTTTATCTGGATTTTCAGGGGTGTAATCTGCAGCAGCTGCAGCCATAACTACAACGTCAAATCTCTTCTTCATAGTTTTTTTTACAACGTCAAACATTTCTTTGCTTGTTAAAATCTTTATCACTTTGGCACCTTTAGGCGGTTTTTCTATTCCTGGTCCATAAACTAAAGTCACTTTGGCTCCTGCAGAGATTAATTCTTCAGCTAAGAGCACTCCTGTTTTACCTGAGCTCTGATTGGTTATCACCCTTACAGGATCAATGTATTCTATTGTTGGTCCTGCAGTCATTAACACTTTTTTATTTTTTAATACTGATGAAAATCCAAATCTTCTTAATACATACTCCAAGACATCTTCAGGTTCTGGAGCTTTTGCTTTTCCTTCAATCATTTGTGGACTAAGAAATTGGATCTTCCCTTTTAGGAATTCAATGTTCTTTTTTATCGCAGAATTCTCATACATTGATTCATGCATAGCAAGACACATCAAAATTGGAATCTTTGAACCGAATCCTACAGTAAGAACCGTAGATATCGGAGTGTCATCAATTCCATTTGCAAGTTTTCCAAGAGTGTTTGCCGTTGCTGGATATACAATAATTAGATCTGATTGATTATAGTCTGCTAATCTGATGTGCTCTAATTCACCAGTAAGTTTTGTAATGACTTTGTTTCCAGTAGCCCATTTGAAATAATCTGGTTGTATGAGTTTTGTAACTGCGCTACTTGCTACGCATGTAACATCTGCGCCATGTCTCATTAACAGTCTTGCTAGCTCGATTGCTTTGTATGCGGCAACACTACCTGCAACGCAAAGAACTATCTTTTTGCCTGTCAACTCCATCCCATGTGAAGCAACAATATCTAATGAAGGATGATCGTTTTTTGTGATTTTTCTTTTAACTGCCAATTTTATCTCGTAATTTTTCTAGTTCTTCTTTTTCCATCGAAAACCAATTTTCATTAGAAGGAAATGTTCCTGATTCTATGTCATTTTTGTATTTTTCAAGGGATTTTACAATATCTTCAGATAGATTCATGTATCTTTTTGCAAATTTAGGCTTAATTTTGTCATACATTCCAAGCAAATCCTGAATCACGAGAACCTGACCACTACATCCAGCACCTGATCCAATACCTATTGTCGGTACACTGACAGTTTCAGAAATTATTTCTGCTACCTCCCGACTTACCATTTCTAGAACAATGCTAAAAACTCCAGCTTCTTCCAGATTCTTTGCATCGTGAATTAATTTCATAGCTGCATCCTTTGTTTTTCCTTGGACCTTGTAACCTTCTGACAGCATTGTTGTTTGTGGTTGCAAACCTATGTGGCCCATTACTGGAATTCCAACATCAACAATTGCCCTAATCGTTTTAGTAATCGGACTACCTCCTTCAAGTTTTACCGCATCTGCTCCTGCTTTAATCAATCTTCCAGAATTTCTTATTGCATCATCAATTCTTGCTTGATATGACATAAAAGGTAAATCTGCAACTAGTAGAGAATTCTGTCGTGCCCTACTAACTGCTTCAGTAAAAATACACATTTGTTCCATTGTTACAGGAATTGTATTTTCATATCCCAACATTACCATACCTGCACTATCACCTACAAGTAATACATCAATTCCGGCCTTATCACATAGTGATGCTAAAGTATAGTCATAGCTTGTAATAACTGAAATCTTTTTTCCATTCTTTTTCATCTTAATAATATCTTGAACCGATTTATGCAAATTGAGCTCTCCTTGATAGATTATTTTTTATTTCAATAATGTTTTCTGAAAGATTTCTCTTGTTATCAAAGTCTTTAACGATTTTTTGAAGAGCAGAACGATTTTTTTTTGATATTTTTTTGCATGAATCAATTAACAAATCTATGGCGCGTATAACATTATCTACGATTGTTATGTTTGCGGTTTGTGATGTCCTTGAGAATGGATTTAGATCAAATGTAATCACTATTTTTCCAGCTTTTCTTAATGCCATAGTTCTATCTCCGTCCTCTAGGGGAACAACCACAACATCGGCCGACAAAATACCATTTTTGTCGATAATCCTTCTTGCCGAATCAATCCCACGTAATGTAGCTTTCGAGCTATTATTTACACCTAGAATCTCCTTTGTGCCATTTTTTTTCAAAGTCTTGACAATATTTTGTTTTCTTTTTTCATCAGTATAAAACAAATTTACTTCAATTTTGGCATTTACAGTCTTGGCTAGTGTAACGATTTCCCTGGGACATAATGCAGCAATATTCCCATTTACAGAAATCACTGGAAAATCTGCTAAAAGGATCTGTGCTGCAGCAGCTTTGATTGCTTTTCTTGCGGTTCTGCCAGTTTTTTCTCCCAACAAGTAATCAAATGCCTCTCCTCTGCCTTGAGCGAGAAGTCCCTCTTTAGCAACCAACCCATTTTCAAAACCACTAACAAGTTTCTCTCTAATTAAAAGTGACTTGGCTCTAGGATGAGATTTTGGAATTAAGGTCATTAGGATTCAATTAGTTGTTAAGGACTCTTGCGCCTAAATCATCCAATTCAGATTTTATAATAATTCCATCAGTATATTTTTTGAATATTTTTAAAACATCACTTTCTTTTTCCTTTGGGATCATAGAAAAAATTGTTTCACCAAAAAATGCTACCCCGCATTTGATTTTGTTACAAGTCAACTCTTCAATTATCGTTCTCATTCTTGGTGTTATTACATCTACATATTTTGCAAATTCCAAAGACATATCCTGAAAATGTTCATAATCCTTTGACTCTAGTAATTTGTTAACCATTTTTCCACCCAACCCGTTAATCTGTGAAAGTTTTTCTTTTAGAAAGTTATTTGTTGAAATTGGGGAAAAACATATCATAACTATGGAAATAGGCTCAGTCTTGATTTTCTCGACTTTTCCAATTCCTGGAGCACCGGGTTTAACTCTAATTTCAAAGCCACCAAAGTATGAAGCCAAAACATCCCCCAGTCCTGTCTTACAATTTACTTCTGCATTATGAGCAATTTTTCCAATAACTTTCTGTTGCAACTTTGTTTGAAGGGCTTTATCTAATGCAAATGCAAGTGACAAGGCAACAGCACTACTTGACCCTAATCCGTAACCAACAGGGACTGATATTTTATGTGTGATGTCAAAAAACAACTCTTCAAAATTTCCCAGTTTTAAAAATTCATTTAATACAAATTCAGACACGTTAGTTTTGTCTGGTTGATATCCTTGTGCAGAAATCTTAAAGCCCGATTTTTGACTTGTCTTTGGTGTAATCCTGACACTGGTTGTGACGCCCTCTTTAATTGAGAATCCTGCACCCATCGAACCCAATTTTTCAGAAAATTTTTGGTTATTGTCTAAATAGGCTTTGAAAAAACCAGTAACATGTGCGGGACAAAATGCCATCGCTTCCATGATCTGAGTTTAAATTATTCATAAAATATAAGAATATGGCTTAAATTAATTAAATTAGTATAAATTGACTAAATTCATTCGGCGCCTACAAAGAATTGGAAGTAGTATACTGGTTTCACTTCCAAAAGAGTGGGTAGATGCCAACAATTTGGATAAAAGCAGTCAAGTTGAACTTGAGACAGGTCAGGACAGCATCTCAATTTCTGCAAATAAAGAAATGCGTCCTGCCAAAGAACTTGTAATATCTTATCCTCTTCCAAAGGAAGAAAATATTGTAGCTGACATTACGGGAGCATATCTTTTGGGATATGACATTATTGAAATTAACTCAAAATCTATAATTCCAGGTCAAGACAGGGAAACAATTCGTAATTCAATGAGACGCTTGGTGGGAATGGAGATTGTTGAAGAAGATGCATCAAAGATCAACATGCAATTCCTTTTAGATACAACCACACTAAACCCTGAAAAAATTCTCAAAAGGATGAGTTCAATCGCACTTGGAATGTATGAAGATGTTTGTAATGGATTGATATCTGATGACAAATCAAATCTACAAACATTATCAAATAGAGATGTAGAAGTTAACAGACAATACTTTCTTCTTGTCAGATTGATTAGAAGTGCTTTAGTTGACAGAAGATTGGCTAATGTATTTAATCTTGAAAATATTGATGTTTTAGATTATAGAGTTGCTGCAAATCTTTTAGAAAATGCTGGTGACACAATAGTTGAACTAGCAGATTTCATTTACAACTCGTCATTATCAACAGAACATCTAAAGAAAATATTTGATATTGTACAAAATTTTAACAATCTTGCAGAAAAATCAATTGTATCATTCACCAAACCTGATAGACTATTGGCAATCGAAGCTATATCATTACATAAAAAATATCAGGAAAAACTTTCCAAACTACGAATCTCACTTGGAAATAAGAAACAAATTCCAATTGATTTTCTTGATCTTATCTATATGTTTGAAAGAATTGCAAAGTCTTGGGCAGATGTTGTGGATCTCGTAAAGCCAATTTACAATGAGTAACTAACTTAGTTTCTTCTTGGAAGCATAGGTCATTACTGCACAAATCGTTTTTGCATCTTGAATTTTTCCCGCCTTTATCATTTTTATTAATCTTTCAAGTTCTATCTTTTCTACGGATAATATCTCATCTGCATCTAATTTCAAGTCTGCAATTTTTTTCAATCCTGAGGCCACATAACAATGAATTATCTCAGAATTGTACCCAATAGAGGGGTAAAATGAGATTAGAGGAGTCATTTTTTTGGCTCTATAGCCTGTTTCTTCTTCCAATTCTCTAAATGCACATTTAATTGGATCTTCCCTTTTCTCCAAAGTTCCAGCAGGGATCTCAAGTACATATCCATGAGGAAATCTGTGTTGTTTTACAAGAATTATTTTTTTATCTTCATCAAAAGCTAGCATTGCAGCTGCACCACGGTGCTCAATCATTTCGCGTTTTACTTTTCTTCCTTCAATAATACCATCATAGACACTTAGGCCTAGAATTTTTCCTTCATAGATCTTTTTCTTTTTCATGTGAATTGTTTGATATTTTATTATTTAATTTGTATGATATGACAAGTGAAGTGTAGTTGATTGTTTTGCATCCTTGATACTATTTTCTAGCCATTTTTGGATAAATGTAATTTTTTTTGGTATAAACAAGTCAGCCGATTTGACATTTTTCACCTTTCTAACCTCTTGAGCAAGTTCATCCATTTTGAAAATATCATCACTATACATAAACAATACAATTTGATTTTTTGCTATAAATGGAATTTGTATAAAAGACTCTGAAAATTTTTTATTCATATCTGATAATGTCTCTTTAAGGTCTCTTTCAATCCATGTAAGAATTGCATGAGAAATAAATCCTTGAATTTTAGTTGGATCATAAATTAATGTAAATTGAACTCCTTCATTTTCTTGCAGCTTTTCTAAACATCGAGTTACGGTTTTTGTTGATAGATTAGTGATTTTTGCAATGGTTTCTATCTTTTGTCGCGGATCTCTCATCAATTTTTCCAAAATTTCTAAATCTGTTTTTGTTAGATTTGATGCATATCCTGGATTCTCCGCTTCAAAAATTGACAACACCCGAACATCTTTCATTAATTGTTTGGCTAATTCAATTTTTTGTTCTAAGTTATCTTTTACAACAATACTGCAAACTGTAATCCCACCAACACATGGCACAACAAAAAATGGCTCACCTACAAGACTGACCTGCTCTAAAATCTCCTCCATATTTTGTCCAGTAACTACAAAATACAATACACCATAACCCAAAACAGGTGGCTCCACTCTAATAGTGAATTTCTCTATAATCTGAGAATTCTCCATCTTTCTAATTCTGGCTCTAACTGCACCACCTGAAACTCCCAACTCTTTACCAATTTGTCTATCTGACTCTCTACAATTATTCAATAGTCTGCTCAGAATTTTGATATCTAAATTGTCCAATTTATCACCTAAATACTCATCAATAGTACCTAAGCAACTAATTCAATATAAAAATGTCTATACTGTTAGTACTATACATAATAGACATTAAATATTAGACTATTTCACTATATTTGTGGAGTACAGATTAACACTAGCAAAACGAATGCTATTCAACAAAAAAGGCAGCCTAATTGGGGCTGTTCTAGCAGTTACAATTGGAATTTTGGTAATTCATGTAAACTTTGTAATTTTTCAGGGACTCTTTGATGCTATTGTTCGTGATATTAGTGATTATAGAAATGGTGATATTCTTGTTACAGACGAAGCAGATTATATCGACAAGTCTGATTTATCGGTAGTCAGCTGGTTTGAAAGAATTCCATATGTTGAGGCCGCAACACCGCGGCTTTCTTCAAGTGCAGAGATGAATATGACAAAAAATGGAAAACTCATTGAGGAGACAAGAATTCCAATTGTTGGAGTTGATCCTTTCAGAGACATTAGAGCATCTACAGTTCATGAAACAGTTACAGAGGGAACTTATGTCTTTTCAAGAAATTCTATCGTGCTAGGCTCTAATGTTGCAAGAGATTTAGGTGGAGCTGAAGTTGGTGACAGTGTTAAAGTACTTATTGTTGATAGATTCGGCGAGGATCAAATTAGAAGATTTACAGTAACTGGAATCGCAAAATCTCCTGGTGGACAAGGATTTGATTACACTGCAGTAGTTCACATTGATACCTTACGGGACATGATGAATAGACAAGGTGAAACTGGATCTTTTATGGTAAAACTCAATGATCCCAATAAAGCATTGGAAGTAAAGGAATTCTTTTTGACAGCCTTTCCAAATGATGACTTTCTTGCAGAAACCATAGAAGAATCAGCAGAAGAACAACTTGCTGGATTCAGGTCTGGTATTGCAATGATTAACATGATTGGATACTTTGGAATGATGTCCTCGGCATTTGCAATAGTTACAATCCAGATGATGTTGGTGAATGGGAAAACAAGGGAGATTGGAGTAATGAGATCAATTGGTGCAAAAAGAAAAGATATTTTGATAATTTTTATTTTTCAGGGAATGATAATTGGTGCAATTGGTGCAGGCGTTGGGACTGCAGCAGGATTAGGATACACATTTTATGCAAAAGAGACAAAGATGTCCTTTAACAACAGTCTGCCTTTGGAGGTAAGTTATGATTGGGCCAAAATAATCCAAACAGCTTTGACATCATTTGTTTTAGCTATAATTGCATCTCTGTACCCTTCGTATAGAGCTACAAAACTTCTACCGGTGGAGGCGATGAGATCTGTCTAAGGTGCTTGAAATTCAAAATCTGAGCAAAATTTACGGTGAAGGAGAAAACCAAGTAAAAGCATTAGATAATGCAACATTTTCTCTTGAAAAGGGTGAAATTGTATTGATTGTTGGCAGTTCCGGTTCTGGAAAATCCACACTCCTAAACATGATAGGACTGCTAGACAGACCAACCAATGGTAAAGTCTTCATTGATGGAACTGACACTACAAAACTTGATGATGGCAAGATTTCATCATTTAGAAATAAAAAGCTGGGATTCATTTTCCAATTTTCTAATCTGTTGTCTGACTTGACAGTTTTAGAAAACGTATTACTTCCAAGACAAATTGCTGGAACAAATGGCTCAGCTGAAAAAGATGCCAGAGAATTACTCATATCTGTAGGACTAGAAGATCAAATGAACAAAAGGGCCAACAAAATTTCTGGTGGTCAAGCTCAGCGTGCAGCTATTGCAAGGGGACTGATAAACAACCCATCAATTGTTCTGGCCGATGAACCAACAGGAAACCTGGATTCGGTAACTTCTGAAAAAATAGTTCAACTCATGAAGTCCATGGCCAAAAAATTCAATCACACATTCATTATTGTCACTCATGACAGACAACATTTTGGAGAAGTTGATAAGGTAATTACCATAAAAGATGGGCGCGCATTTGAAGGCAACCTACCGCCAGAAATGGAGGTTTTGACATGATTAATTTAAAAATTGTAATTATCTTTGCATCATTGCTACTTGTATCTCCAATAATTGATAATTCGTTTGCTCAAATTTCTTCTGGTGGATTTGGTAATTCCCCATTTGAGAGAGATTTTGGAGATGTCAAATTCCTTGATGCATACTTTGGAACAGTTGATGAAAAATTTGAGGTTAACCCAGGAGATAAAAGCGTACCATTTACTGTAATACTGGCAAATGTTGGAACCCAAGACATCACTGGAATAAGAGGTCAGTTGTCTTTGCCTCTTGGGTTTTCAGCTGCAGATGGACCAGGCTCGCTTATATATGCAGATGCAGATTCAAATTCTCTTGCAGGTGAAAATTTTCATCTTACATTTTTTGTTGATATAGGTAATAGCGTTAAAATCCAACAATATCCTGGCACTATCAAAGTAGATTATTCACGACTAAGAGAATCTGGAGTCAGAACTGCATTTGAAAATTTTGATTTTAAAATAACTGGAGAAAGCGTGATAAACATACGTGCGCTCAATCCATTTCTTATATCCTTACAGAAAAACCATGTAACAATTGAAATTTCAAATGATGGAACAGCACCAATTTCAAGTGTAGACATTGAACTAAAAAATACACAAAGTGAAAGAGCATCAACAACCCAATCTATTACTAATGTTGAGAATGTTGTCATTCTAAATACTAATTGGGAAGTTGGGGAAATTAAACCAAAATCAAAAAAATTAATTGAGGCTGATATCTATGTACCAGAGTCTCTGAAAGGTGAGACACTTCGTGCACCCATCGAAATAACTTACTTTAATGCACATGGTGATCAACTTACAACTTCACGAATTGCAGATTTTTTTGTCAAGGGACTTATTGACATATCAATCTATGGTGTAGATGTAATTGAATTGTCTGGAAAACAAATGGTTATTGGTGAAATAAGCAATGAAGGCAATATCGATGCATTGTTTGGATTTGTTACAGTTGAGCCACTGGGAAACTCTAACATTAAAAAAACATCCCAATTTATTGATGAAATTGGAATTGATTCTCCTGTACCATTTAATGTTCCAATTGAATTTAATGGAGAGCCACAATATGGAGAACATGAAATTAAAATTACTGCAAGATACAAAGACGACACAAGAGAAGAACACTTTGTAACTTTGGATACAACCATTTTAGTAGAGAACAATTCAAACTCAGATGAATCAGATTATAATATAGAATTGATAATCATTCCAATCATAGCTGCCATTGCAGTTGGAATCTTTGTTATTCGTAGGCGTAAAAAAGCACAAATCAATGCAAGCTAGACTCAAATTACAAATATCAGAAAACCAATTAGTTTGAAATGAGATTAACAATAATTATCCTAATTCTTGTAACAGCTATAGGTGGTTCTGTGGTTGTCTTTGGATTTCTGACAAATCAAGAACAAGAAGTAACTCCAGACATTACCCCTTATGAAAAACTGCAAAACTACAAAGAAGAACTAGAAAAAATCAATCAATACAATATGAAAATCCTAGAGGATCTACAGCAACAGATAGCTGATTCTGATGATGTAAACCTGGAGCAATTAAGAGAAGAGATCGATGTTCTAAAAAGAGTCATCAGTGATAACAAGGCAGAACTTGAACAGGTCATACAAAGACTCTCCAAGATGAAATCTAATCCATAGATAGTTTCGTCTTTTACTTGACAATGCTGTATATTCTATTATTCTAGAGTCTGGGATGAGGATCAGCATATGGCATGGCAGAATTATCATAAAATATTCTAAAACCCGAATTTCAAGTTTCTTTAATTCATATACTAATTTTTAAAATCAATCTTATTGGAAACTCATAGGAAACTAACAATATTAGGTGTAGTTTTGCTTGCAGCTACCATTGCAATCTATTTCTACCATGAGGAGGATCATCCTGATGACGGATTCAACTATGCCTATGTTACCGGAGTTGCTATGATAATTGTATTTATGGCCAGCTTGGCATTAATCAACAAAGAAAAATCCAAGGAATCAAAATCTAAAAAATAAAATCCTCACAAGACAAAAACTATTTTCTTCCTATACTACTAAATGCATTATCTAGTTTGATTCTAAAAAGATTAAGCCATAGATTTTACAAAATACTCCAGACATGACAATTTAGCATGATGTGTTATCATTTTGGTATCTTTTCTAAACACTATCAAACACCATGTTACTTTTGCTTAGGCTCGGGTTTTTGATTACCCTTAAGATTATAAGCAATTACTGGATCTTGCGATCATGTCAAGGGATGAGATTGAAGTCCCAAAGGAATTGCGTGAATTCATGCTTGATAGAGCAGAAGAAACCGTCCTTGGAGAAAAAAATGGCGCAAACAAGCAATATCGTTATGGTAATTTACACATAAGAGAGTATGATGACAAATTTCTAGTTCATACTGATAGAGTTGATCCACGAAAAGATCCATTAGGTCATTTGGTTTTTGATGCACCAGAAGTATTGATTGGCTTGGCTTGTGCAATATTTGGTGGTTCACAAATCGCAAAAAATTTTCAAAATAAAAACAAATCAAAAAGTTTGTCAACCGGAGCAGGACTTTTATCTTCAATTATTTCCGGATACATGGGATATGTAACAACAAAAAAAATTAAAAATTATTTGGAGTAGAAATGTCAACTGCCAGAACAATACAAGTACTGCTCAAACTTTTGCCATCAATTCTAGCTTTGCGAAAAGATAGAAGAAGATGGGTAAAACATGAAAGGAGAGAAGAGCTTGATTTGGAAATCTTTCGAAAAAATGCCAGGAAGGTTCTAAACACCTTTGTCTCATTGGGTCCTGTTTACATCAAACTTGGACAATGGTTGTCCTCAAGGGCAGATATTTTGCCCCAACCATACCTTGAGGAGCTCGGAAAGCTCCAAGACAGTGTTCCTGCAGCTCCATTTGATCAAGCAAAGTCTATCATTGAAAATGATATCGGACCAATAAACGAGAAATTCGATAAGATAGATCCAAACCCTCTGTCAGGTGCGTCCCTAGGACAAGTCTATCGAGGTACCATATCTGGACAAGAGATTGTAGTCAAGGTAAAAAGACCTGGTATAGAAAAAGTGGTTGAAGAGGATATCAAAGTACTAAAAAAAATCCTTCCACTGGCAATGCGGTTTGTAGATCCAAATCTCCGTTTTTCTGCAAAAGCAATGCTTGCTCAATTTATTGAAACGATTCACGAAGAAATGGATTATAGAATCGAATCAGACAATCTCAAAAAAATAAAACATGACATGGAAAAAAACAACAAAGTTGTGGTTCCTTCAGTTTACGATGACTATTCCTCAAAAAATGTTCTGACAATGGAATATCTTCCCGGAATCAAAGTGACAAACATCAAAGCCCTTGACGAAAAGGGAATCGACAGACAGAAACTAGTCATTGATGTGCACAAAGTCTTCTTTACGATGCTTCTTAGATACTCTATTTTTCACGCTGACCCACATCCAGGCAATATTTCAGTGACAGATGACGGCAAACTAATCCTGTACGACTATGGAATGGTAGGTAAACTCGATAATGAAACCCGACTAAAACTGATTCGCCTGTACTTGGCACTAGTTGAAAAAGATCCTCCAAGAACAGTAAATGCCATGAATGATCTTGGAATGCTAACTCCTGATTCTAACCGTGCAGTTATTGAAAAGGGCATAGAACTTGCTGTTCGTGCAATGCATGGAAAAAAGCCAGATGAGATGGAAGTGGAAGGCCTGATGGAACTTGCAAATAAAACGATGAGCAGATTTCCTTTTATCCTCCCAAAGAACCTGGCTTTGTACATGAGGATGGCCTCAATTATTGAGGGAATATACAAAACGCACAAGATAAATTTCAAGTTTGTCAAAGTTATCGGAGAGATTCTGGAAGAGGAGAGTCTTATAAAAGACGCATACATCGAAGAGCTCAAGTATTTTTTTGACAGGTTTGCAAAGTCAATTGATGCTACAATATCAATAGCACCGGAGCTTAAAAAATTTCTTGATGAAAATAGATCATTGCAAATGTTAAACGCAAAACCAAAGTCAAACGTTTTGCTTTCTGGCAGCATACTTTCTGCTGCAATCTTTATTGGTTCTGCAATTTTGTATACAACAGATGATGCACTTGGAATATCTGGAATGATTGGGTCCTTGGTTATAATGAGTATCTTTGTAATATTTAGAAAACGATAACACTATTCTATTGCAATGTCTTTTCCATGTTTTTCCACAGGAATTATAACTGTCAAGACCCCCTTGTCATATTTTGCAGAGCTAACTGACTCTTCGCCCTCTTTTATCTCAACTGGCAATCTCATTTTCTTGTCAATGATGTTTGGCCTCTGGTTGCAAATCATGTTGTGTTTTTCATCAGGTATCTCTTTACAGGCCTGAATCGAGAGGATGTTTCCATTTAGTGATAATTTGATGTCCTTTTTTTCAAATCCAGGAATGTCAATCAACAGAGTTAGCTTGTCGTCATCTATGTGCATATCAACGGGGGGCAAGACAAACTCGTAAAACTCTCGTGACTTGTTGCCTATCTCCTTCATCATCTCTTTTGCCATCGATTTTACCAATCCCATTTTGAGATAACTGGTTAATTTTTGGTTATAAACCTTATAGATTTAATTTGTATTTTGTGTGCAAACTTAATTTCAAAAATCATCACACACTTGAAAAAATGGCTTTTTCACTCATTAGAAATTTTGTGAAATTTTGAAAAAAACTATAGTTTTACCTAAATTTTGACCTTGATTAAAAGACGAGAATTGATTTTACTTCTTCTTGGATGAAAGTGAATGTAACCATTTGAGATCGAATAGCTTTCTTTTAGGTTCTCATCTTCTGGTAAAAACTCATATTCAAAATTCCCAAATTTCAGCAACCCTAGGATGTGTTGTTTAATTGGTTGACCTGACTTGTCTAAATCGATCTTCTCTCTTCCTTGAGAAATAATTCTTGGATAGTAATCTCGTTCAAACTTTTCATAGACATATTGTTTTAGAAAACTTTGGTTGATTCTGGCCTTTAGCCACCAGTCAGGTGATACATCCATGAAAAATCTTAATTCTTTCACATTTATTATCAATGACTTGTTTGTTTTTAATACTAATCATTTTGAAATAAAAAATCATGAATAAGAGAAATACTGAACTTTACAAAAAATCATTATTTGTCTTTAGAAGGGATTTAAGATTAGAAGATAACACGGGATTAATTCATGCTCTTCAAAAATCTAAAGTTGTAATCCCATGCTTTATCTATGATAAAATGATTCTAAAAAATTCAAACGAATCAAAATTTAGATGGAATTTTCTTGATGAATCACTATTGGATTTGGATCTGGAATTAAAAAAGAAGAACAGCATGCTGCAAGTGTTTGAAGGCAATGTAGATAAAGTAATAAAAAAAATTATCCTGGAGCATAATATTGATGCGATATTTTACAATACAGATTTTACAAATTATTCGCAAAATCGTGACTCAAGAATTCACCAAATTTGTAGAAAAAATAATGTTGATATTTGCAGTACACTTGATTTTCTTTTGCATAATCCAAACGAGATCAAAACAAATGACAGAAAACCATACATGATTTATTCGCAATTTTATAAAAAATCAAAACAATTTCCAGTAAGAAAAACTCTAAAAAATCACGGCAAAAATTATCTTAACAAAAATATTTCAGATATAACCATCAGAACCCCCCAACCAAATGGTGAAATTCCAGGCGGAAGAACAAATGGTTTAAAAATTTTAAAAAATTTGAAAAACTTTAAGGATTACAAAAATTTTAGAGATTTTCCAGCATTAGATCATACCACAAAACTATCAGCTCACAACAAATTTGGAACCGTATCCATTCGAGAGGTTTACGACAACATAAAACAAAAACTAGGCCCAGACCACATACTACTAGGGGAGATTTACTGGAGGGAATTTTTCAACTATATTCTCTTTCACTTTCCTTGGTCACAAAAAAAATCATTCAAGGCAAGATTTCAAAAAATCCCATGGTCAAAATCTGAGGAGAATTTTCATTTATGGGCTGAAGGGAAAACAGGATTTCCCATTGTTGATGCAGGTATGAGGCAATTGAATCAGTCCGGCTTTATGCACAATAGGGTAAGAATGATTGTTGCCTCATTCCTAACAAAAGATTTACGCATCAATTGGAGATGGGGTGAAAGATATTTTGCAAAAAAACTTGTAGACTATGATCCTGCAGTGAATTCAGGAAATTGGCAATGGGCAGCATCTACAGGATGTGATTCAGTACCATATTTTCGGATTTTCAATCCATGGCTGCAACAAAAAAAGTTTGATCCGGACTGTGTCTATATTAAAAAATGGATTTCAGAGCTAAGAGAACTACCGCCAAAATTAATTCATAATTTATGGGAACATTTTCCTAATGATTTAAGCTACAACAAGCCAATGCTAGAGCATAAAACAGAGGTAGAGAAAACAAAACAGCTTTTCAAGTCTCAAAAATTACCAAAAATATTCGTTAGATAATTTTTTGTGATATACACTTTTCAGAATTAACGGATTCAAATTTAATTAGAAACACGACATGTATGAAGATATTGTTAAAGGAAAAATAGTCTCTGAAATATCAAAATAAATCAACATGAGAAAAATATGCATAAATAAATCAAATGAGTTTGTTAATTCATGGGATTATCATCATCAACATTGATAGCATTACGCATATTTTCACCTGTTTCATTCGTAGAAACTCTGGAATTATTTGAGTTTCTAAAATACCACACAAATATATTAAGAAAAAACCCAATTATTACCAAAACGGAACTTGTAACACTGTATCTTGATCTAGTAAAATCCAAGAGTAAGAAATTGATTTTAAAAGATACTAATGAACTCTTTGAGAATTTTATAAAAAAATTGGATGCTACACTTTTGGTTAAATATTACATGGAAGAACTTTCAGAAATAAAATGGAATGATATAGAAAAACTCTGTGATGTATTACGTTTGATAGAAAGAAGTGATGAAAGAAAAACCCGATGGGCTCTATATTATGTATTTTCATCAGGAAAGAGAATCATTCCCAAAAATTTATTGAATTCACTTCTTTCTGAATTTCAAATTCTAAATATCGACAAGATCTTGAAAAAAATCATAGCAAAGGAATCAAAATCCGGCCTTGATGCAAAATATGATGATAAAGACTTTGTAATATCTTCTGAGATGAATGAAAAAATGATAGGACACTACCTATTAGACGCAATTGAAGAGAAATTACACCGATCCCCTGGAGAAATGGAAGAACAGATTCTCAATTTACTTGAGGAGGGGTCTTATTCCAACCAAGAGATTGCTGAAGTATTTCAAACAGATGAATCATTAATTTCAAGAGCAATCCAAAAACTACGTGACGAAGATAAAATCATCCTTCACAGTCTGGGAAAAAGAGGAACAAAATACTTTACAACCAACTGCGAGAACTGTCCTTTTGGAACCACAAGCGGATCTTGTCGCAAAGACTCCATTTCATACATCACATACTTTCTTAATGATGAATTTGGGGTAAAATTTACTGCAAATGATTTTGATTCAATTGAGACAAATCAGGCGTTACTAAAGATGAAGAGAATAATCAGAAGCGCAAAAAAAGAACAAGGTACTAAACTCGAACGTAATCTGAATGAGAATATGTCTAAGATTTTTGCCAAAATTGTCACAAAATGCACAAAATATGATAAAACATCAGAGTTATCACATGCAAAAATTTCACCAATGGCTAAACTTCCACTTCTGTACCAGATGGGAATGATAGAAGGAAACAATGCAACAGACCCTGTTTTAGAAAAAATTATCGCATCTGTTTCAGACAACAAAGAAAAGCAGGAGATAAAAAGTCAATTACTGCATAATAGAAACCTGTTTTTGAAACAGTTTGATTTTAACATGGATTGATAGATACATGAAATGTAATAATTGCAAATGATTAATTTTTACACAACTATTTTACAAACAAGAAAACAGAATAAACTACATACCCAATCAAAAGAATAATTCCTTCAATCCTGCTTATGATAAAACCAGTTCTCATAATCGGTATCAAAACAAGAGCAAAACCTATCATTACATAATAATCAGTCCATATTGCATCACTTACCGCAATTCCTGTTATTACAGACGATACTCCAAGTATTGCCAAAATATTAAAGATATTACTACCAATAATATTTCCAACACTGAGATCTGCATGTCCTTTTTTTGCAGCAATAACTGATGTGATAAGTTCAGGAAGGGAGGTTCCTACTGCAACCAAAGTCAAGCCTATGGTTCTCTCAGAGATGCCAAATTCCTGTGCTAAATTGACTGCATTCTCTACAGTAACAAATGAACCTATAGTCAATAATCCAAGTCCGACACCAATAAGAGCAATTGCCTTTGGCACCAGAGTCTTGGTTACAATCTGCAAACCTGTATCTGATTCTATATGGGTTTCTTTTTTTGATGTCTTATAACTAAATATTGTAAACATTACAATCCCAACTACCAGGATTATTCCATCAGTAGAAGATAATGACTGGTCGATGGACAAAAACAAGAGCAAGAATGACACACCTACTAATATTGGAATCTCTTTTCTTACTACATTTTTTGCGACAGCAATAGGTCTAATAATTGCAGCAATTCCCAAAATCAATCCAATATTGACAATGTTGCTTCCTACCACATTTCCAAGTGCAACGTCTGATATTCCCTGAATGGCAGATGATACGTTTACTGCCATCTCAGGAGTAGATGTACCAAATGCAACAATTGTAAGACCTATCACCAATTGGTTTATCTTCAGTTTATTTGCAATTGCAACAGAACCCCTGACCAACCATTCGGCACCAAAATACAACATTACAAGACCTAGACTCATCAATATTGTCTCTATCAGAATTTCCATTATCTAGACATCCTTAATGATAAAAATCACAACTAAATGTTTGACCTCTATACTGATAAAACCCAAAACTAGTCATCAAGGATGATAAGTGCAGTGTATAGAATCTTTTCCTGAAATACTGTAATACTCAGTTTAATATCAACGACCTTTCTTTGTTCTATTACTTCATTTATCAACTTGTCTAACTGAGACAACTCCTCTGTCTGCACTGTTTCTACTTGCATCAGATTAGATCTTTTTTTCAGTCATATAATCTATTCAGAATTTTTCGAATAGATTGCATATTGAAAATAATGAACATGATTTATTTTGTAAAATTAAGAGGATTTGATTTGTTGTTGCTGTGATTTTTTTTGCATCCACAACTGCTCATTTACAGTATGACATTTACAGTCCTCAGATTTTCCCTTGCAGTTTTTCTGGTGCAATGGCTTGTCACACTTGTTACAATCAGGATCACGCCAGCTGCATTGGTTACCACAGTTTGCACATCTCATGTTAATCCTCTCTTGGTTTTATTTGTATATTTTTTAGAATACTCCCTACGCCTTTGAAACTTTTCATCAAATGAATCTGAATTATTAAAGATTTCATCTAGGCGCTGGTCAAAATTTTGGCTCATTTTGTTTCTTCCTTGTTTTTAATACCAATATTTTGTATAACCAACTTTTTGTTTTTCTGCACATGATATTTGATGTATTTCAATTTTAGAATACATGGCTAATCCTAATTATTAAATAAAAACAATTTTGATATAATCTTAAATTCAATCAAATGATTGACTTAATTTTGTACAAAGTCAACTATTATCATATTTGAACAAATCATAATTTGTAACCATTAAACATTTGTTTTTGATACACCAGGACCCTCTTTTTGAAGTTGTGAATATCAATACATGCTATCAGAGTCATGATATTTCTATTGACCTTCATTTTATCTGCAATTCTTCTAGGAGTAATCATAATCAAAATAAATCTTAGACCTCACAATGCCTTAATTTTATCTTGTACAGGATAAGGACACCTTTTTTGTGATTTTGGCAAAGATGTCCTTCTGTAAGAAACTCTTGAGATCTGGATCCTCAGACATGATAATTTTATGGTCATTCTCGCTTTTAGTCTCTATGTTGACGAACCTAACAACTATTAACATCAAAATTAATTCATTCTTTGTGACAATTGATATTTCCATATCTTACAAAGAAACTTGATAGATTTTTAATCAATCATTTTCTCTGATTGGTTATCCATGATTATTGTTATAGAGGGCGGCGACCAGGCAGGAAAGAAAACCCAGACTGGAATGTTAGAAAAGGCACTTAAAAAAAGAAAAATAACAACAAAGACCTTTAGCTTTCCTGATTACCAGACACCAATTGGAAAAGAGATCTCAAAATATCTTACAGGAAAGAGAAATTTCCCCCCACAAGTGATTCATTGCCTTTTAGCGGCAAACAGGTGGGAAAAACTAAACGAAATTCTGGAGGCCCAGTCAAAACATTCTGTTGTAATAATGAACAGATATTATCAATCAAATCTCGTATATGGCTTGGCAAATGGAATGAAACAAAAGTGGCTGGAGAATCTTGATGATGGGCTTCCAAAGGCTGATCTTGTTATACTGCTTGATGTAACCCAGACTGAATCATTTAACAGAAAAAAAACAAACCGTGACAAGTTTGAGAAAAATATAGAATTTCTAAGAAAAATCTCAAAGATTTATCGTATCACTGCAAAGAAAAAACACTGGAAAATTATCGATGCATCAAAGCCAAAAAAACAAGTTCATGAGGACATTCTAAAAATATTTTCTAAAAAAATAGGGCTATGAAAAAAAACTATCTCGACATAATTGACCCAATCCATGATTTTATTCGTGTTTATAATCACGAGTTGCAGCTAATCGACAATCCAATTTTCCAAAGACTAAGACGAATCAGGCAGCTCTCAGGTGCACACCTGACTTATCCAGCTGCACAGCACACAAGATTTGAGCATTCACTGGGAGTCATGCACATCTCTGGACAAGCAGGCTATGCATTAAATGAGAAAGGGATTCTAAAACATGACGACATTGAGATACTTAGGCTTGCAGGGCTCTTGCATGACATAGGTCACGGGCCATTCTCGCACCTCTTTGAGGAAATTATTCAGAAAAAGAAAATGTCTCATGAGGACTTTGGCAAGGCAATTATTCTAAAATCCGAAATCGGAGATAACCTGACCAAAAACGGTTATGACAAGAAACTTGTAGCAAAGATAGCCTTTGGCGACTCAAAATTCCAGTACATGAACGAGATTGTCTCAGGTGCGCTCAGTGCTGACATGATGGACTATTTGCTGAGGGATGGCTACTTTACAGGTGCCGAGCATGCAAAAATAGATCACAAAAGAATTACACAATCACTAGAAGTGCACAGGCAAAAACTTGCACTAGAGCGCTCAGCATTGTACTCCTTTGAGTCGATGATGCATTCAAGATACCAGATGTTCAAGGCAGTATATTTTCATAAAACAGTCAGGGCAGCAGAAGTCATGCTTTTGGAGGCACTACGATTGTCTGATGATGAATTTGGGTTTACCTCATTTAATATGGATAATTACATACAATTAACTGATGAGTATATTTTATCAAAATTAGTCTCTTCAAAATCTCCAAAACTAAAACAAGCCAGGCAGTTTGCCATAGATTACCAGAACAGAAAACTGCTAAAATGCATATTTGAAAGAATCCTGACCAGCCCAAGCAACCTGGGAAAGATCAAGACAAGTGAGCTAAGAGCCGCAATATCTAAAAAATCCAAGGTCGACGAAAATGAAATTTTTATTGATAGCTCTATCACCCCATCCATCCCACTAAACCCATCAAAAAAAGAATCAAAACAAATAATCCTCATCACTCGTGAAAATGGAAAACTGTCTGCCCAAGAAATGCCAATATCAAAAATTCCAGTGGTTTCAGCAATTTCTGGCTATATGAATATCCTAAGAATCTACACACACCAAAAAAACAGAAACAAAGTTGAAATTGCCGCAAAATCAATACTTGGTGATTTAAAGTAATGAAGAAGAAAATTGTAATTAAACTTTCAGGCAGAGTTTTTGGCATGGATAATGTCAAGATGCTAAAAGACTATGCATCGTTTCTGGTCAAAATCAGCAAGTTCTGCCAACCTATCGTGATTGCAGGAGGCGGAAACATTGCACGACACTACATATCTTATGCAAGATCATCTGGAGCCGATGAATCAACACTAGATGAGCTTGGAATTGAAATATCTAGACTAAATGCCAAACTCCTCATCTATGCCCTAAAAAACAAGGCATACTCTCATCCTCCCACCACATTGCAGGAAGTCAAGCATGCAGTTGATGATGGTCTAATTGTAGTTGCAGGAGGTCTGCATCCTGGTCAGAGTACAAACGGAACAGCCGCTCTAATTGCTGAAAAAATTAATGCCGAGCAGTTTCTTAATGCCACAGATGTTGATGGGGTTTACGACATGGATCCAAACAAGTTCAAGAAAGCAAAAAAATTCACCAGAATAGAACTCAAAAATCTAAAAAATATGCTTGTAAACGAGGATTCTGTAGCAGGTGGATATGATCTGATGGACATAGTTGCCTTGAAAATTATTGAACGTTCAAAAATAAAGACCAGAATCTTAAAGGCAGATCCAAAAATTATAGAGAAAGCAATCAAGGGTATTAATGTAGGAACTGAAATTGTTCTTCCATCAAAATAGCTATTCAGAAATTTCGTTTTGAATGGTTGGAAGTGTCTCGGACCAAATTTGGATTTCGGTTCCTGGAAACTCGGGAATTCCAGAGTCTCTTAATTTTTTGTAAATTTTAAGTGCATCCTCTTTTTTGACAGCCTTTGACTGTGCTTTTGTAAATCCATCATTATCGACAAGAATTGCAACGTATCCATCATGCGAATTTATCACTGCTGTCAAATCTTCCTCTCCCACTGGAACAAACTGACCATCAATTTTTTTTGTAGTCAAGGTCAGCATTCCAAATCCTGCAGCATCAAACATTTTCATTTGTGATTTGCTGGCCCTTTGTTTTCCCTTTTGAACTGCTTGAAAGTACTGCATATTTTTTTTCTATTTTTATGATATAATAACTATCTCCAGAAATTTATTTTCTGGCTTTAATCCATTGGCTTGGCCTTACCAACTTCAGTGGATTCATCTTGTTTTTGAAACATCCTGTATTCGCCAATAATTGAATTGCATTTCTCACATGTATACTGGCCTCTCTCAACTAGAATCAAGTTATCTGCAACCTCTTCATTGGGATTTGCATCAAGCTGAATCTTTGGAGGATTATCAAATTCTTTCTCACAGTTTTTGCAAAAGTATTTTAGCATCTTTTCTTTTTCAATCTTGCCAATAGGTGCCAAAAATAATTTTCCAACTCCCAAATCTGCTTTCTTTGCTTGTTCTTCAGTCAAATCTGCAACAATGTATCCGCCTGAACCATGTACTGTTTGCTCAACCAATTTACATAGATGACTACTCTAGACCTTAAAATACTATGTTTTTCCAACTAGAATTCCTTTTACCTTATACCTTAACATTTAAGATATCAGCAAAGCAATAGGATATCGTGAATCCCAAGATCTTTGTTATTGTTGCAATAATTGCTCTGGGAGCAGCTTTGGGCGGAATTTTCCTGTCTGGTTCCACATTAGAAAACTTGACATCTCCTCAACCCGAAAGAGAAGTTCTAAAGATAGAACCAATTATTGTGGAGCTGGACGATATTTCAGTACTTGACATTTCTGAAAGGTCTGCAACTATTGAGGTTAAATTCAAACTTACAAACCCAAACCCCACTTCGGTAATTGTTCAAGTAATGGATTATCAACTCTTTGAAACTGGTTTTTCAGAAGAAAAACAAATCTCCGGTGGTCAAATTGGTAGTAGGCCAGAGGGAATGGTGCAGTTTGGCTCAAATTACTATTCCCTTCTCAGTGGTGCTGAGATGATTCTAAAGGACAAGTCAGTCTTGAAGAATAATGGAAACATTCCTGAATTGTGGTCTGCACTTGAAAGCAACACTGCAAAATGGAGAGTCACTGGAGACGTTTTCTATAATCTAAGTTCTATGACTAGTGGCCAGGAAAACGAAATTCATTTTGAATTTACAAGATAATATAAACAAAAATTGGTAATGTATCATAAAAACTAAAAATTATGATAGTATGTTTTTAGAAAAAAAATATTGGCAAAATTATAAAAGCTCGTAGAGCGGGTTTTTATCAAATGGCAGAAGCAGGTATGGCCGCATATGGCTCAGCAATAGGGGTTGCAATTGCATTAGCAGTTGTATGTTTTGCACTCCGTGGAAAAGGACACCCCGAACCACTAGACTAAAAGGAAATTATTCCTTTACAATATTTTTCATTAAATCTCTAATTATCTTTACCCATGCCTAGCATTTCTGCCAGGGAAACCTGCTTGGTGTTTTTCTTTGTAATGTAGCATCTTTGATAATATTGGCAATCCATACAATCCATCGAAGGCTCAAGAATTGGAGTTTTTTGCTCTTTTAGAAGGTCATTTAGAACCCTAACTCGTCGAACTATCTCCTCAAACATTTTCTTGTTACGAGTTAATGAAAAGCTAGATTCTTCTCTATCCCCTGAAATGTAGACAATCATTCCATCTACTTTGTCATAAATCCACATGCATGCATTTAGATATAGTAAATCATTTGCCAGTGGTGATTCTGGAGTGCTATGAGTGGGCCTGAATAAAATAATTGAATCATCTACAAGCATGTCTGCCTGCCCTCTTAATTTAATATCATCAATTGCAAATTCCTTTGGGTCACTACCATATTGTAATTTCCGAAGTAATCCTGATAGCAGATCATTGAATCCCCTTCTCTCAACTTCTTTGGGATCTATTCTATCATAGTATGAACGCCTTAAGCACTGAACCACTTCCTTTAGATGAATGGTTTGAATATTTTTTGCATCGATTTCTATCTCTAATTCTCTACCGATGGAATCAATTGCATTTTTTATGACACTCCTATAGTCTCTATCCCCCATCATGATAAATCACCTACAAGATTCATCCTTATAGATTAACTCATAATTTTTGTTAAAAATTTTGAAATTCTGTCAGAAAAAGCAAATATGACAAAATGAACCCCAAATCCTGTAACTGCTCCCATGATAAGATTACCCGTTCCAAAATATATTACAAGAAACAGTCCTAGTGAAGGAAGTGCAAAA